>JANMSP010000080.1:0-3401 GCA_031389475.1 Pyrinomonadaceae bacterium | reverse complement strand
GGCCCTTCAAACGTTGAACACGACGGAAACTAATATCATGACGGCCGAAGATCCGGTCGAATTCAACCTTCAGGGCATCAATCAGGTGCAGATGAAGGAACAGATCGGGCTTAACTTCGCCGCCGCTCTAAGGTCTTTCCTGCGTCAGGATCCCAACATCATCCTGGTCGGTGAAATCCGAGATTTTGAAACGGCGGAGATCGCGATCAAAGCCGCTTTAACGGGCCACCTCGTCTTATCGACCCTTCACACGAACGACGCTCCATCGACGATTTCGCGTCTCGTGAACATGGGAATCGAGCCGTTCCTCGTCGCGACCAGCGTCAACATTATCCAGGCTCAGAGGCTCATCCGCCGAATCTGCGCGGCCTGCAAGGAAGAGACGCATTACCCGGTCGAAGGCCTAATTGAGGTCGGTTTTTCCGCCGAGGAAGCTCCGACGATCAAAACGTACAAGGGCCGCGGATGTGAAATTTGTTTGAATACCGGTTACAAGGGCCGGGTCGGTCTGTATGAAGTAATGGAAGTTACGGACGAGCTTCGTGAACTTATCATTATCGGTGCGAGTGCTATCGAACTCAGACGAAAAGCGATCGAGCTAGGGATGATAACCCTTCGCGGATCAGGCATGTATAAATTGCGCGAGGGAATTACGACGGTTGAGGAAGTGGTAAAGGAAACGGTCTTGTAACAAACTGGAGGAAATATGGTAGTAAGGGCAATTGCATTATCTTTAGCTTTGTTGGTCGGCATCGGCACTATCATTCCGTTGGCAACGGAATACGCCGAAGCTGGTCCGAAAAAGACGAAAAGATACAAAAAGAAACAGAAAGGATATAAGAAATATTCTAAACGCTGGTGGCGGCAGCACCGGGCAAGTGTCCGGAAGAGAAAAGCATTACAGGCACGCCGACGTTCTATGCGGCTTCGCCAGATCAGGCTTGCAAAGCTGAACCGCACACCGATCGGCACCTCCAAGGTGTCGGCATCGGCAAAACGTACGGAAGACCAGTCGGTCGCGATGCTGCCATCGGGACAGGCGGCTCCGAAAGGATGGAAACGCGGCCAATCGACAGGCAGCGAGGTCGAATTTCGTATAGATAACGGATACGGCTCCGATTTAGGCTCAGCGGCAATTTCGGTGGTCGGCCCGGCGATGGGTGAAACCGTCGACACCGGCCGCAATCGTACAGTCGGCGGCGTTCCCACGACGTCACTGCGGCGTGAAGTAATTAACCGCATGGTTCGCGAAAACGGCTGGGTTGTCAATGACTTCCAAAAGGAGATCGGCGGCAAGAAGGTATATGTTGTCGTTGCCCAATCACAGGGAAACGGCGGCCGTGTTAATTCGCGAATGTTCTACTTTACCGAAGTCGATGGACGCATCTACAGCGTTGCGACAAATTCCCAGACGGATGCGGCTGAAAGGCTTGCCGAAGAATCGGAAAAGGTTATTTTTTCACTTCAATCTCGCCCGCAGCCAATTCAGCAAGCTGCCGTTAAAGAGTAAAACCGCGTGAATCGCGAATCGTAGATCGAAAAGCTCTCAAGAACTTCCCACCGATTTACGATTCACGATTCACGACCCCCACACCATTCACTCCACCAAATATATATGAGCCTCGACCAAACAACATCCGCCGAATCGCAAATCACACTTCCGGAACTCCTGAAAATTATGACGGAAGCCGGCGGTTCCGATCTTCACATTACGACAAATTCGCCGCCGCAGGTCCGCGTTCACGGACATTTGTCTCCGCTGACGGGTTTCGGACCGATGACTCCGGGCGATACGAAAAGGCTTGCCTATTCGGTTTTGACCGACGCACAAAAGCATCGCTTCGAAGAAAATCTCGAACTCGACTTTTCATTCGGCCTTAAAGGAATGTCGCGTTTTCGTGCCAATATCTTTAATCAAAAGGGAGCGGTAGGCTGCGTATTTCGTGCAATTCCGTATGAAATCAAGAGTTTTGAAGCTCTGGGTTTGCCGAATGTCGTCGCGGATATGTGTAAGAAACCGCGAGGTCTGGTTTTAGTCACAGGGCCGACCGGTTCGGGTAAATCGACGACGCTGGCCTCAATGGTCGACAAAATAAACATCGACCGCCACGATCATATCCTAACTATTGAAGACCCTATTGAGTTTCTACATAATCATAAGAATTGCGTCGTAAATCAGCGTGAGGTCGCCGCGGATACGCATTCATTCGGATCGGCTCTTCGCACCGCACTCCGGCAGGACCCGGATGTGGTTCTCGTCGGCGAAATGCGTGATCTCGAAACTATCGAAATGGCTCTTCGAATCGCGGAAACCGGACATTTGACGTTCGCCACGCTGCACACCAATTCGGCTTATTCGACGATCAACCGCATTATCGACGTTTTTCCCTCGGTTCAGCAGGCACAGGTTCGAACACAGCTTTCGCTGGTGCTCGAAGGCATTCTCTGCCAAACGCTGGTGCCCAAATCATCAGGCGATGGCCGGGCAATGGCACTTGAAATTCTCGTGCCCAACGCCGCCATACGCAATCTTATACGCGAAGACAAGATACATCAGATTTATTCGATGATGCAGACGGGCCAGGATAAATTCGGTATGCAGACGTTTAATCAGGCGCTCGCTTCGCTTTATCACAAGAAAACGATAACGCTCGATGTAGCGATGGCCAGATCATCGAATATGGATGAATTGAAGGAACTGATCGATCGCGGTTCGGGCCTCAACAGTTCATACGGCAAGGCAGCCGTAAAGCCGCCGATGCCGGGAAATCATGCGAGCCCATATGCTCAGGGACGAACAATCGGCGAACGGCCGCCGGTTCGTTAAAAAATTAACTACGACTTTCCGATTCGAGAATTTTTGCTGAATCTGAAATTCAGAATTTGAAATCTAAAATTGTCAAAAGCTGACAGGAGAGAAGAGAAAATGCCTACATACGCCTTTAAAGGACGAAATCGCTTAAACGAAATGGTTGCGGGAGAAAGAGAAGCCACCAGCCAGGACGATCTTCGCACGTTGCTGCGTCGCGAACAGATCATAATGACGCAGGCATCGGAAAAGGGCAAGGTAATATCGATACCGAAACTTGGCCGGCGGAAAAAGGTCGGAGCAAAGGAGTTGGCTGTTTTTACCCGGCAGTTTTCCGTAATGATCGATGCCGGTTTGCCGCTTGTGCAGTGTCTCGATATTCTCGCTGAACAGCAGCAGAATCAGTTCTTTAAGGAAGTTCTACGCCAGGTTCGGCAGAACGTCGAGGAAGGATCGACCCTGTTCTCCGCAATGGAAAAACATCCGAAGGTATTCGATGCTCTTTACTCGCACATGGTCGAAGCGGGTGAAACCGGCGGTGTGCTCGACCTTATTTTGCAGCGTCTGGCGACATTGATCGAAAAGGTAGTCA
>JANMSP010000076.1:0-6701 GCA_031389475.1 Pyrinomonadaceae bacterium | reverse complement strand
ATTTAATCAACTTTATCAGATCGACGCACATTCGCCATGCCGAGTCATTCCCATGCCAATTTCCCGCGTCGAGCAGCCTCTTCTTTTTCTCGACCTTAATTCCCAAAGGCTTTATAAACGTCCCATGCAGCCAGTAGATAGACCTGTGAACATATTCCAGCGGAACGCTCTGTTTCGCCAAAAATGTATCGTACATCCAACGCTCGGTTTTTATCAACCGCTCTTCCATCGGTGAAAAATGGTCCGGCGGGTACTGGTCGCCGCCTTCCGCCTTTGAGCCCAGGCTATAATGAACGATCAAATTTTTGTTGGTACAAATACCGACCAGGCCTTTGATATTCATTGTCACGCCGACTTTTTTATGGGTTTTTAGCTTTGGGATCGAAATGACGACATCGGCATTCATTACAGTTCCCGACAATTCGTAAATCTGTTTTTCCTTCGTGTGATTTTCGATGAGTTCCCGCCGGTGATAGACGGCGCCGTAAAGCCGTTCGGCATCCCCGACATCTTTTATCGCGCTCGCGTCGCCGAGGTTTACACGCAGCGTTCCGCACGGATCGCCATCGAGTGGTATCAGCATAGACGGAAAATGCTTTCCGCGGGACCAGTAATTCCTCAAATCAAAAACGTGAAACGAATCTTCCCGATGAGAATTATAAAAATCCGCGACCTCTCCAAGCTTTGTCAATTCAAGCAGTTCTTCCCAGTTCGCGTCGTACTGCGGTGCATCCGCGATTACAATTTTCCCGCTTCCTTCGAGCGCGATCCAAACATAGTCGGCCACAGCCCTCAAAACGGATGGATGCGTGATCATCGAATACGGGTCTTTCCGGTGTGCGTGCCAACTGCGGACGAAATTCGGCTTCAATACCACCTCCATCCCCGGCGACACGAGAAAACCTAGCGGATTCCATTTTGCCGTTCCGTAATTTTCCCGGTCATATCCCAGTTCAAAAAAAAGCTGCCTTACCCCAATATAAACGTAGTTCGGCTCCGGCGAAATATTTTTGCCGAATGGATATTCCGGGAATGATTCGGATGGATGATACGGCGCGTGCGTCGGGTATTCCGCTTTCTCCGCCTTAACAACCGCGACATTTACGCTCATATACTCAAAGTTTTGCTCAACGCAGGATGATCGAATTTCAAATCAAGCTCCTGAATTAAAAGCCGGTGTTTTCCGCGTTTTGTTAATGGAATATTACTGACTGCCTCCATGATTAATTCAATGTCACCGCCCAACTTATTTTGCAGCTTTTGCTTAATTCCCGCAATTTGTTCGGTCGATCCCGCCGATTTTGGGATATAGCGAAATGTTACCTTTTCACGTTCGCGCTGATGAAATTGGAACTGCTTTACGTGATCGTAACTGTCGTCATGCATATTGAGCATCGACGTGGAGATTAGCCAGCCGGTTTTCGTTACGATCAATTCCTGCAATCGTCCCTGGATATTATCCCAGACCTGGTACGGCCTGCCGCATTCTTCGCAGCCCGGACTCTTAAACACAGCCAAATCTCCGGTGCGATACCGTATAAAAGGGGTCGCATTCATAATGAAAGATGTCGCAACGATCTCGCCCACCTCGCCGGGCTGGGTGATCTGCTTATTGTTTTTATCCAGAAGCTCGACAAATCCATATTGCGGCAACACGTGATAATCGTCCGTACGTTCACAGAACCCGGCGAGTGCCGCCATTTCGTAATGTCCGTAGTGCGAAAAGATCCTTGTTTCCGGGCCGAATACTTCTACAAAAAGCTGTCGCTGAAAGCCGTAAAGCTGCTCTGATGAGAGGAGCATCCCTTTCACCTGCGGGAACGGCTTACCGGAATCCTTCAGGTACTTCGCAAAAACGTAACCTGAAGACGGATAGCACCGGATCCAGTCCGGTTCGAATTCAAAGGCTTTTTGGCGAAAGACTTCCACCTGCTCGGGCACGAATTGATAGGTTGAGCATCGCAATTCATTAAATTCGGCGGCGAATTCAATATTGTTTGGGTTATCAATTTGAAGCCCGCGAAATACTATTTGCTTATCACCTTCCCGCCAGCCCATTCGATGATACTGATGAGCCTTCGACGCGAGTTCTTTAGCAAACGATACCGGATCGCGATACATTCCGGTTGGAACACCCGTACTGCCGCCGGTTGTGACGATGAAACGATTTGGAACGTCGGCGGAAAACTCTTCCAGGTTGTCGCGGATCATTTCCTTTGTGAGAAACGGAAATGCGGCAAAATCATTGAGACCTTTTATGTTTGAAGGGTTTACACCGGATTCGTCAAAAAGTTTTCGATAACCGACGGTATTTTCGTACGCAAATTTCGTTATGCGCCTGATTTCACCAAGTTCGTACTCACAAATTTGCTCCGTAGTCCATGAGTCGGCGTCACGCAGAAAATCGGCCCACGCGACATAATCCGGGTTCGTCAGATCTTTGTGAACCGCAGGCACTTTCTAAACCGCCTCCGGAGATGCCGCTTTGGACTGCGGTGCTATTGCCGATTCCCGAACCTGCTCTTCGATCCACTTATACGTTTTATCCAGTCCGATTTCCAGGGAGATTTTTGGCTCCCATTTCAAAATCTCCTTGAGCTTCGTGTTGTCGGAATTTCTTCCCCGGACACCTTGCGGACCGTCGATATGCTTTTTCGAGATTTGAACTCCGCTGATTTCGGCTATGATGTCGGCAAGTTGATTAATAGTAACCATTCGGTCCTGACCAAGATTCAGCGGTTCGTGGAAATCGGAAAACATCAGTTTGTGAATACCTTCCACGCAGTCGTCGATATAGCAAAATGAACGCGTCTGTTCGCCATCGCCCCAAATTTCGATCTCATTTTTCCCCGACAATTTTGCCTGGGCGATCTTTCGGCATAAAGCCGCCGGCACTTTTTCGCGGCCGCCTTCCCAGGTTCCCTTTTCGCCGAAAATATTATGAAAGCGGACGATCCGGGTTTCGATACCGTAATCCTCGCGGTAATGCATGCAAAGCCTTTCGGAAATCAGCTTTTCCCAGCCGTAGGCGTCCTGCGGAAAGGCCGGATAAGCGTCGTCTTCCCGCAGAGGCTTAACATTGGCGTCTTCCTGAAGATGCTCCGGATATATGCACGCCGAACTGGTGTAAAGGTATCTTTTGACACCGTTTACGCGGGCCGCTTCAAGCGTGTGCAGATTTATCAGCGAATTGTTGTATAAGATTTGAGCATGATTAGCGGAGATAAAACCCATTCCGCCCATATCGGCGGCGAGAGCGTAAACGTGTTCGACGCCATCAGTTGCTTCAACGCAATCCTCCCATCTACGCAGATCCAGGATTCTAAAATCATCAGCGTCCGTTTCGCTGTATTCGGGATGCTTCAGGTCTACGCCGCGCACCCAAAAGCCTTTCGCCCTTAGATACGTCACCAAATGGCTTCCAATAAAACCGCCTGCTCCCGTCACCAAAACTTTCGTTTGTTCCATAAATCAAAATTGTTCTGAAAAACTCGACCTACGTTTCCAGATCTCGGTATCACGTGTGCTTTGAAAATTGTATTCGCCGTCTTTCGCAAACTCCGCTTTCAGCGTGTAGTTATTCGAAATAAATTGCCACAACGGCTCCAGATTGTCACCTGGTTTTCTCGATTCGGGATTTTTGGAATATGTTCCCTCCCAGATTATCAAATTTGGAGGGTTTCTTTCCAGTGCGGCGACGATAGATTCGATTTGAAATGCCGGAGTGTATTCGGAATCGCGCACTAAATATATCGGCGTCGGATTCTTCAAATGAAAGGGGAAATAGAAATTCGGGTGATGAGCATCATAAAATATTTCCCCGACTTCGGTATTTTTTTTGATCCAGTCGTATTTGGCAATATCATCCTTGATCAAAAATGCCGAACGGCCGGCCGGAAAATCGACATAATCCTTTGGGATTATTTGCCGTTGAAACGAATAGGAAACGCCAAGCAGCGTGAGCAGGATAAAACACGGAAATGCAAGCCTCGGAATTACTCGTACTTGCCCGGCCAGCCAAACGAATATTACGATACCGGGAATCGCCACATGGTAAAATCTTGCGGCAGTCGGGGCGGAAACTCCGGCTGCCAGAGCCAATCCTGCGAATGTGAGAAGTAAAAGACTACGTTCTTGCTCGGACGAGACGGAAACAAGATTCTTTTTCCAGATAACGAGGAGCAGAGCCAAATATACGAGAGGAATTATTGCGTAATAAAACAAAACCGGAATACCCGTCCGTAAAAATCGGGACATCGCGGAAAGCGGTGACTGCGTTTCCAGATATTTGGCGAACCCCGGAACATCGCTAAAGTAAGCGAACTGGTTATTAAGAGGATCGTGCGGGTAATGCCGATGCAGAAAAGTGACGATGTCGAAGTAATAGTTTCCAAAGCCGCCCTGCCAGGCAAAGTACGATTGAGTGAGAACTACGATCAAAACAAACGAAAAAACAAGGCCAATGCCGTTTTTCGCCAACTTTCTGAAATCGAAGCCATCGGTATAATTTTCCAATGCCAGGAACAACGCGATCCCGGCGATTCCGACTACACCTCTCGGCTGGACAAAAAATGACGCCAATCCGCACAGTGCACCGGCGATTGTGATTGTCCGCATCGTCCTTTCCTTTAACAGAATCGCAACGCCGGCCAATACTAATACAACACTAAACAGTCGGTAGCTGCCATCGATCCCCATCTGCCGGAAGCCGATGGTTAAAAAGATCAAAGCGGGAAGATAGACAGTTAAGCCTGATAAAACGCGACGTGCAAAAAACCAGAGTAGCCACACCTGTGCTACGCTAAGTATCAATATGACAGAATTTACAACCCATACCTTAACGCCGAATATAGAAAATAGAGTCGCGTAAATAAGCTCTGCTCCCGGTGGTGCAAAGTGAAAGAAATCTCTATAGATCACTTCGCCATCGAGCATACGCATAGCATTGGATATGGGTATTAAATGATCGCCATCGAAATATATCGGTGTGAAAGGAAATTCGAAGAGTTGAGTGTAAATGAAGACAGCCGCAGCCGCAAAGAAAAGCGTGTCCTTCCAGCTAAAGGGCGCACAGCGGTCGGTTTCATCTTCTACTTGCGCCACACTCATGGGTTAACTTTAGAGATTGATATTACTGGAAATGCGACTTTGGCATAAAACTTACATTGTGTTCTCTGTGTCCTACCTTCGTGACCTCTGTGTTAAAAAAAACTTAATATGGAGAACACATAGACAAGACACAATTATCACAATATAGATGAACCAATAGCTGGATCACTCGGGTCGGTCGTCGTTATTATAGTTGTCACGGTGATAATAACTCTGATAATAATAGGAATTATCTTGTGAGTTGAGATTCACTTTGTTCAAAACGACACCAAGTATTTTCGCCCCGACATCCTGTAATAACTGCCGCGTGCGCCGGACAACTTGCCGCGAGCTCTGTCCGGCGTGTACGACCAGGATCACTCCATCTACCATCGAAGCGATCAATACGCCGTCCGTAAAAGATGCGATCGGCGGCGAATCGACGACGACGTGCGTGTAATGATTTTGCAGAACTTTCAGAAGCCGCACCATTTGTTCCGAGCCGATAAGCTCAGCCGGATTCGGCGGGATCGGGCCGGAGGTCAGCAGATTTAGCTTCGTGCGTTCATCGACCTTTACGATTCGCAGAATATCGGCATCCGTAAAATCGCTGGAAAGCAGGCTGCTCAGCCCTTCGCCATTCGCAATCTCAAAAACCGAGTGCAGCCGCGGACGCCGCATGTCGGCATCGATTATCAGAACCTTCGCCCCGGTTTGGGCAAGGCTGATCGCCGTATTCGTCGCGGTCGTCGTTTTGCCCTCCGAAGGCAGGCTGGACGTGATCAAAAGCGATTTCGGCGGATGCCCGGCCGTGGATAAAAGAATAGACGTTCTTAGTTGCCGGTAAGCCTCGGCTAGCGATGACCTCGAATCGGCATAGATGAGCAATTCCGATTTGGCCCGCTCAGCGTCCTCCTCGGCCGTGCTCCCGCCGACAAGTAAAAGTTTACGCTTCGGCATCGAATCGACGGTCGGAATGGCGGCGAGAGCGGGAAGCTGCAAATATGTCTCGATCTCCTCGGTAGTCCGAATGGTGTCGTCAAGATATTCAAGGAACAAAGCCAATCCCATTCCGAAAAGTGCGGAAAGAAACAATGTCGCCATCACCGTCGTCAAACGGCGGGGCGACACCGCGGTTTCAGGCGGAATCGCGAAACTTGCAACGCTAATATTGTTATCCGAACCTTTTGACGCAACATCGTTCGAGCTTTGCTGATTACGCAGATTGTCTAAAAACCCTTTATTTGTCTCAATATTTTGTTCGAGAAGTTTGAGGAGAACAGCACCTGTATTCTGGCCCTGGGCTTCATTGTACTGAGCGTCGAACGCGCTGCGAATCTTATCTTCTTCAGCCTTCGCCTGCACGAACTGTGTACGTAAATTGTCGATCAGTACCTTCGAGGTACGTGTTCGATAACCCTGCAGATCGACATTATTCTTCTCGATAGCGCGTTTAAGCGAATTTTCGAGACTTGCGATCTGGCGTTCGACCTCAATCACCTCAGGAGCCTTTTCCTTGTATTCTTCTAGTAACTTTGCTTTATCGGCCTCTAACCCGGCGATCTTCTTTTGAGTGTCATTGGTGAGCGACAGTACGGAATTTTCGCGCTCGG
>JANMSP010000556.1:0-1877 GCA_031389475.1 Pyrinomonadaceae bacterium | reverse complement strand
TCGGGAATCTTCACCGCGGCGAGGTGTCCCCGCGCGATTTCCGTGAGCGCGCACCGTCGCGGCAGCAGCGCGACGCCTATCCCCATCTCGACCGCCCGTTTGATTCCGTCCAGGCTTGGCAGCGAGATCTGGATGTTGATGGACGTCCGACGGCGCTCGTACGCCCGCAGCACGCGATCGCGCGTCGGTGACGGATCGTTGTGTGCGATGACGACCTGCTTCCCGACTTCTTCGAGCGTGACGCGCCGGCGCTCCGCGAGCGGATGCGTCGGGGACGTGAGCAGAACGATGTCGTCGCCCCCCAGCGCGAGGGTCTGGACGCCCCGATCCGAGGGTTGAAACGTCAGGATGCCGAAGTCGATGCTCCGGTCGAGGACCGCGCCGGCGATCTGGCGCGACGGCACCCGTCGGACCTCGACACCCACCTGCGGGTGCAACGCCGCGAATTTTTCGATGTGCGGCAGCAGGGTGTGGACGGCCGCTTCGTTCGCTCCCACGATGACCCGGCCGCGCCGCATCTGCTGCAGTTCCTGCACGGCGGTCTGGGCCTCGCTGGCCAGCCCGAGCAGGCGCTGGGCATAATCCTGAAGGAGGCGGCCCGCCTCGGTCAGGGTGCCGTCGCGTGAAGACCGGTCGAAGAGGCGTTCACCCAGCTCGTCCTCGATCCGCTTGACCGCCTGGCTGATGGCGGGCTGCGTGCGATTGAGCCGGCGCGCCGCGGCCGAAAAACTCCGATCCGTGGCCACGGCGAGGAAGGCGGCGAGGTCCGGCAACTGCATAAGTGAGACTAATCTTAACTAAAAAACTATAAATTGGACTTGTTGCCCCGGGGACCGATACAACGGTAGCAGGAGTTACCCCCAATGTCTGGCAACAACCGGCTGACCATCTTCGATACCACGCTCAGGGACGGCGAGCAGGCCCCCGGCTTTTCCCTGCGGGTCGACGAAAAGCTGAAGCTGGCCCGGCAGTTGCGCACGCTGGGTGTGGACATCATCGAAGCCGGCTTCCCGATTGCCTCCGAGGCCGACGCCGAAGCGGTCCGCTTGATCGGCACGCAGATCCGCGGCCCGGTCATCGCCGCGCTGGCGCGCTGCACGCCGAAGGACATCGACCGCGCCGGATGGGCGCTGGCGCCCGCGCCCCGCCGCCGGATACACGTGTTCATTGCGACGTCGGACCTGCACCTGGAGCGAAAGCTCCGCATGACGCGCGACGAGTGCCTGCGCTCCGCGATGTCGGCGGTGCGTCTCGCGCGGAATTATACGGACGACGTGCAGTTCTCCGCGGAGGACGCGACGCGCAGCGATCCGCAGTTCCTGTGGCAGGTGATCGAAGCGGTCATCCAGGCCGGCGCGACGACGATCAACCTCCCAGACACGGTCGGCTATTCGACGCCCGACGAGGTCGCGGACTTCTTCCGCACCGTGATCGCGCGCGTGCCCAGCTCCGACCAGGTCACGTTCAGCGCCCACTGCCACGACGACCTCGGCCTGGCCGTCGCCAATACGCTGTCGGCGATCAACGCCGGCGCGCGGCAGGTCGAATGTACGATCAACGGGATCGGCGAGCGCGCGGGCAATGCGTCACTGGAAGAGATCGTGATGGCGATCAGGGTGCGCGCCGATCGCCTGCCGTACAGCACGGGCGTAGAGACGCGGGAGATCTTCGCGACCAGCCAGATGTTGACCGCGCTGACGGGCGAAGAGGTGCAGGCGAACAAGGCGATTGTCGGCCGTAACGCGTTCGCGCACGAGGCCGGAATTCACCAGGACGGCATGCTCAAGGACCGGCGCACCTACGAGATCATGCGGCCGGAAGAGGTCGGCGTCAGCGCCACGCTGGTGCTCGGCAAACACTCGGGCCGCCACGCGGTG
>JANMSP010000526.1:0-8422 GCA_031389475.1 Pyrinomonadaceae bacterium | reverse complement strand
AACCGCTAAACGTATAAGAACCCGGTCGCTACCGCTCCCGGTTCTGACAAGAAGGGAACCTAGTCGCTATCGCTCCCGGTACTGACCCGCCTGATGATCCTTTGTCACCCTGCATCTTTCACAATTTGGCGTTATAATTCCGGTATGAAGGTAACGATCGGGCAGATAAATACTACAAACGGCGATCTCGAAGGCAATGTCGCCAAAATAATAAAAGCAATACAGAAGGCGAAGGCCGACGGTTCCGATCTGATCGTTTTTCCTGAGGTCGTAACGCACGGGTATACATCGCAAGACTGGTTTCAGGACCCGGATATTATCGAGCATTCACTCGATCCGCTCGAAAAGATTATTCCCTCGACAACAAATATTACCGCGATCATCGGAACGATCCGGCCTAACCTGGATACTGACGGACGGCGACTATATAATTGCGCGGCGGTTGTTCACGACGGCAAACTTCTTGGATTTGCCGACAAAACGCTTTTGCCGGAATACGACGTTTTTGATGATCCGCGATATTTCGAACCTTCAGATACGCAACGCTTATTTGAAATAAACGGCGTCAAGCTTGGCGTCGTCGTTTGCGAGGATTTTTGGAATGATAAGACCTTTTGGAAGGAAAGATTGTACGAAACAGACCCGACCGATCAGGTCATTGCTCTCGGAGCGGATTTGATCGTGTCGGTCAATTCTTCGCCGTATAACAAGGATAAAATAAAGCTTCGCTGCGACATGGTTGCCCACCGGGCGAAAGCTCAAAAAGTTCCCGTCGTCTTCGTCAATCAGATCGGCGGCAACGACGGAATTATTTTCGACGGCTCCAGCGTTATCGCTGACGAAGAAGGCGATATTATTCTCCAGGCAGCGTCGTTCGAAGAATTCGTGGAAACGGTTGAACTCGACGTGCGAAAACCCGACGCTCGCGGGATTACCGGCAATGAGATTGAATCGATCCGGCGGGCGCTTGTTCTCGGCATCCGCGATTATTCCAGCAAGAACGGTTTTACAAAATGCGTTCTTGGGCTTTCTGGAGGAATCGATTCGACACTTGTTGCAGCCCTTGCGGCGGAAGCGATCGGACCGGAAAATTTGCTTTGCGTGATGATGCCTTCGCCGTTTTCATCCGAGGGAAGCATTAAAGATTCTGAAGAACTCGTAAAAAATCTCGGTTGCGAAAGCCGTCTAGAGCCGATCTCGGAAACTTTTCAGGTTTTGCTCGAACAGATGAATCTGCACAAGCCGACACGCGGCGGCGAAAGTCTGGCGGCAGAAAATATGCAGTCACGCCTGCGCGGCGTTATCCTCATGGCGATCTCCAATTCCGAAGGCCGCTTGCTGCTCTCAACCGGAAATAAAAGCGAACTCGCCGTCGGCTACTGCACGCTTTACGGCGACACCAACGGCGGCCTGGCGGTGCTCGGCGACGTTCTAAAAACCGAAGTCTGGCAAATCGCCCGGCACATTAACGAAAGTGCCGGCCGCGAGATAATCCCAAATAAGATCATCGACAAACTGCCATCCGCCGAACTCGCTCCAAATCAGTTTGACCAGGACAGCCTACCGCCGTACGAACTGATGGACCCGATTCTCAAACTTTATTTCGAGCAAAAAGCCTCGCCCGCCGAAATCATCGCCGCCGGAAACGATCCTGAATTAGTCTACGGTTTGCTGAATAAGGTCGAGCATCCATCCAATGAATTTAAACGAAAACAATTGCCGCCGACGTTGATAATTTCTAAAAACGCCATCGGTCTTGGACGGCGAAGGCCAGTCACACATAAATATCGAAGAAGTTTAGAGTAGCTGATATAATAATTGAAGATGGAATTGATATTCGAATGGGACCGGAATAAAGCTAAATCGAATTTACGAAAGCATAAGGTCGATTTTGATGAAGCCAAGACAGTTTTTCAAGATAAACTCCTTGTTACGTTTCCCGACGAGTTTCATTCTGATGAAGAAAGTAGGTATGTGAGTATTGGCGTGTCGGAAAATAGCAGAATGTTATTGGTAATTCATACTGAGTTGGATATATCGCCAGATAAAGTTCTCATAAGAATTATCAGTTGCAGGAAAGCGACTCCGCTCGAAAGAAAGATTTATGAAAAGAGTAAATAAAGAAATGCTGGAAGAATATGACTTCACTAGGAAAAAAGGTATTCGCGGGAAGTATGCCAAGGCTTATAAATCAGGGCATTCAGTAAAAGTTTATGATGAAGGAAAATTAATACGCGATGAATATTTCGCCGCAATTGACCCTGATGTTAGGGCGTATTTCCCGGATTCGAAATCGATCAACAAAGCTTTGAAGAAATTAATTTCTCTTATCCCAGAAAAACTCGCATCATAGCGATTTGAGTCTCAACTAATTCACTGTCTAATCCGGAGCCTTTACAATGAAAACTATAATCCTTGCTTTTGCCTTTGCGGCTATTTGTGTGTCCGCGAGCTTTGCTCAACAAACCCAGCTCGAAAGACGAATGATCGAGGTCAGCGGGTCTGCCGAGCAGATGGTCACGCCTAATGAATTTACCTTCAAGATCACCATTCTAGAACGCCTTGATAAAAAGGATAAGATAACCATCGAACAGCAGGAAGCGTCGTTAAGAACGGAGCTTACCAGGATCGGCATTGATCCGGTGAAGGATCTGTCGGTTTACGATCTTAGCTCAAACTATATTCCCAGAAAGAAGATTCGTGAAGTGTTGGGCACCAAAGATTACCGGCTTAAGATAACCGACATCAGCAAAATTGCTCCGTTAACCGAGTTGATTGACCGTTTGAATATTTCGAAGCTCGACCTGATTGCTTCAGAACATTCGGAAATGACACGGCTTCGGCGTGAAACGAAAATAGAAGCGATGAAAGCTGCAAAGGAAAAGGCCGCTTATTTGTTAGGAGCTATCGGAGAAAGGATCGGAAAGCCGATATATATTAAAGAAGTAGAAGAAACTTCAAGGTTTCAGTTAGATGGATTGTCAAGCAATTCCAATATCAGTGTTAGTAACGGAAGGCGGATTACCGATTCCAATACGGATTCGGATTCAGATCTTAGTTTTACACAAACCAAAATACGCTTTGTAATCGAAGCAAAATTCGAGATCGAGTAGCTAATCTTGCAAGAATCCAATAAGGCTCCGTTCATTAAAACAACAGCATAATGCTGAAGTTATTTTGAACGGAGTTTTTTATGCCTAAATTCGATAGCCCGCTGAATAATTTGAAGATCGCCAGCCCGTGTTCGGCTGATTGGAATGAGATGTACGGCAATGAGCGCAAGCGTTATTGTGGCGAGTGCAAGCTGAATGTTTATAACCTTTCAGGAATGGCGAGCTATGATGCAGAGAATCTTTTGCGGAATTCCGAAGGGCGTCTATGCGTACGGTATTTCAGACGAAGCGACGGCAGCGTTATAACGGCTGATTGCCCGGTCGGCTGGGCGAAGGTCCGACAGCGATTGTCCGACTGTACGACGGCTATTTTTTCGCTGATGATCAGTCTGATGAGCGGAATATTTTTCGTTTCGCTCTTTTCGAAGGGGATTGTTATCGGAAAGCGTGTAAACATTCCATTTGTCACACCGACTCCATATCCGCTAATGGGTGCGGTCGCTATGCCGAGTCCAACTCCAAAGCCCACACCCGGGAAAATAGAAACAATTGGTGAGATCGAGGCGGATGAGTTTGAGCAAAAAGGCAAGCTTATGGTCGGACAAAGAATTGAAGTGCGAGCATCACGCTTGCGATGAGCGTTGCTTCAAGGCGAACAGCATATTTAGCGATCAATTAGATTTGCCGCGAAGTAACGCGTTCGCGGACTCCGCAGGCAGGCAAGATGCCTGCGTTCCGGCCGCCGCAAGCGGGACGCTTGCGGTCCAGTTTAGTTTTTGACGTAGTAACCCTGCCTTGACCTGATTTTGCGGCTGACCGGGCTTTGCAGGCTGACATCGAGCTTAACGAATTTATTAAGTGAAAAATCACCTTCGGAATAGTATTGGACCAGATACTGCGCGCGAAGCTCATTGGCAAGCTGTTTGAAAATTTGATCGAGTGTCGCGATATTTTTTCTGGTGTTCGATGAATTTTGCAGTTCGTCCTTTGTGGTAACGGGCTGAAAACTCGGCAAGAATGCCGTTCCGCCGGTTTGGTCTGCGAAGGCCTGCATTCCTTTTTGGGCACGGAGACTGATCTTGTTGAGTTTATATGAAGTTCCGGCAGGATTGATAGAATAAAAAACCGTATCCGCATTTTGCAGGCCGCGCATGATATTCGTTTGCGCATTCGTATGCGCCCGATCCGTCTTTGCCGCAAGCTGGTTTCGAGTTTCCGATGTTAATTTATTTACATCTATATCCCGATATGTCGCCTTTTCCGCATCTCTTGTTAAATTACTCCAATTATCTTCGCCGTCGGTAAGCGCGAGAATGACGCGGCGGCTTTTTACGGGAGCGTTTTTTTGCAAATATTTCGCTGCTTCGGAAACCGTGTCGTAAAATGCCGTGAATTTACCTGATATAGTAATCGTGCGTACCCGCGCGGCCGACTGCGTCGCATTTTCACGGGCCTGTGCCATGACAGGTTTATCGCCTATTAAAAAGATCGTGGCGCGGTCGTCCAGCTTCATAACACTCTCCAGAAATTGTGCGGCGGCCTTTTTTTCGAATTCAAAAAGCGGATTGATGCTTCCCGAAACATCAATTAAAAGAGCTATCTCAAGCGGTACATTTTCCGCATCGGCAACACTATCGATAATCTGCTGCTTATTCTCTTCAGACACCTTAAAATCTGCGGCCTTTAATCCTAATACCGGTTCACCGGCTGCATTCGTTACGGAAACAGGCACGACGACCAAACGGGATTCGACTTTTATCACGTCGCCATCGTCATCAGGCGGCGGAGTCGGAGTTGCCGTTTGAGCAATTAGAGAAACGGTTCCGGTTAAAAATAGGATTGCGAACAGAAAAATATTCTTAAATGCGGAGACTTTCATAATTGTGATCGGGAAAAAATTTGGGAAAAAGGGGAAAGCCTAATCTAAAAGGTTAGAGGGCAAAAGAATGAAAAAGGTTTTCACCTATCTCACTTTTTTGCCCTCAATTCGTTTTTCAATCTATATCTAACTATTCGTTGTCCGTGCCGAGATCCGGGTTGGATGAACGAACTTCGACATTCTGGTTAACACCGCGGCTAACGAGAAGTTTTACTTCCACACGGCGGTTCTGTTCACGGCCTTCGCGGGTCGTGTTGTCGGCAACAGCCTGAAGCTCGCCGAAGCCATACGACTGGCCGATCCTACGAAGCGGCACATTATGTGTTTCGACCATATAATCGATTACAGCCTGTGCACGACGTTGGCTCAAAGCTTTGTTGCGTGCCGTGCCGCCTTCAGCAGATGCGAAACCCGTAACTTCGATGACGTAGCCTTTCATCGTCATCGCAGCGGTAGCAACTTCGTCAAGGGCACTTTTCGACTCAGGTGAAAGCACCGAACTGTTCACCCGAAAGTTAACCGTTGCTGTTGACTGAACGACATAGTCGTCAATCGCCGAGATTCTCTCGTTTGTTGCGTTAACACCGGCAATTGCGGCATCAGCGGTATCCTGTGCGGCTTTTGCACCGCCACGTGCGGCATTCGAGATAGCCATCAATTCGTCGATCTGACCGGAAACACGCTGAGCGTTTTCCTCGGCCTGTGTCAAACGAGCCTCGGCCGGGGTCATACGGGAATCGATAGACTGAGCAACACGAAGATCATCTTCCTCGAAACGAACTTTCGTCGCCGCAAGGCTGCCCGAACCGTCGCCGCGTCCTTCGACCTGAAGGCTCAAACCACGAACGATCTGGCTTCCGGCAACTCTGTCGCCACCGCCAAAAAAGCCGCCTTTCGTTTTGATGCTGGCTTCCGGGGCGATCATAACTTTAGTGTCGACACCGGTAGCATCGCGAACGATGAACGTGCTGTCGTCATCCTTCGATACGACTACGCCTTTGATCTTGTATTTCTGGCCGCTCGTTAGTCCGCGAAGTTGAGCATCTTGGGCGAATACGCTGACCGCACCGATCATCACCGCTAAAAACATAACCGATAATTTCTTTACCATAGTAGAACTCCTTAAAAGCTTAGTATATTTAAAATTACTCGAATCGGCCTTTGTAAAGTTGTTCTCGTGCGGGGAGATTGAACTTAATATAAGCCGCTGTCAATCGTAACGCGTAATTTATCCAAGGGGATTACACTCAAAATTTGTGCCACAGACCATTTTGGACTGTTAAGCGGGGGAACCACAGTGAATATGCTAATGTATGGTTCCATACACTATTCGTACATTATGCCTTAGTTTGATACGTTATTGATAGTAAAAAATTAATATGTCCTATTTACATACGTTCCTAATTTTCAATAGAGGGAATATTCCGGAAAAAAAGACTTGTGCATGATAATACACAAGTCTACTTAAACGTTACACCAGTTTTTCGGCACTTAGCTACATTGAAAATTGAGCAGTTTCCAAGAATCCCTTCATGTAGGCAAGAAATCTCTCTGCATCTGCCCCGTCAACTATCCGGTGATCGTAAGTCAAAGCGAAATAAGCCATCTGACGGATCGCGATGTAATCGTCGCCTTCGGGCGAAGTGAGCACCTTTGCCCGCTTTTCGATGGTGCCGACGCAAAGTATGGCGACCTGCGGCTGATTGATGTTCGGTGTACCAAAATGGCCGCCGAAGACGCCTGGATTGGTTATGGTGAACGTACCGCCGGAAGCTTCGTCGGGATTCAGCTTCTTTGACCGTGCACGATCGGCGAGGTCATTTGCCGCCAGAGCAAGGCCGGATAGCGAAAGCGTATCTGCTTTCTTGATCACCGGAACGATCAACCCCCAATCGAGCGCTACCGCCATTCCGAGATTTATATCACCCTTGAAAATAATATTTTCGCCGGAAACCTGGGCATTTACGATCGGGAATTTACGAATCGCATTCGATACAGCTTGAAAGATAAAGGGCATGTACGTCAGCTTCGTGCCATAACGGGCTTGAAATTCCGCTTTGTTCTTATCGCGGAATTTAGCGACGTTCGACATATCGAATTCGTAAACGCTGGTGACATGTGCCGACGTCTGCTTCGAAAATGTCATGTGCTCGGCGATCTTCTTTCGCATCACGGACATTTTCTCGGTGCGGTCGCCGACGGCAGTAGCGGGCTGCGCTGGAACATAAGTCGATGGAGCCGCTGCCGGTAAATTGATTGCCGGAGCACCGCCTTTCAGCAGATCCTGCGGCCGAAGAGCGGCACCGGTTTCGATGAACGACATAATATCGCTCTTTGTCACGCGGCCGCTCATGCCGGAACCGCCGATGCGGGAAATGTCGATGCCGTGTTCCTTTGCAATATTTCGGACAAGCGGGCTGCTTTTTGTTCGCCGCAGTTCATCCGCCGTCATCTGTCCGTTAGACGGTGAAGTTTGGCCGTTCGACGGAACGGATGCGGGCATCGCCATCACTTCCTCTTTCGCAATTTCGACCGAAGGCACATCTGAACCGGTAGCCGCAGCAGTCGTTTCCACCGCCGCTTTCTGCGCGGACTGCGGCTGACTGCTTCCGCTGCCTTCCGCCCCGACCAAGGCAACGACCGTCCCGACCTCAACCGTTTCGCCTTCCTCCACCTTAATTTCCAAAAGCGTGCCGCCCGCCGGTGAAGGAACTTCGGCATCGACTTTATCGGTTGAAATTTCGAGCAGGGCTTCGTCTTTTTCGACTTTATCGCCGACTGCTTTGAGCCATTTCGAAACCGTTCCCTCGGTGATCGATTCACCCATCTGCGGCATCACGATCTCTGTAGCGTTCGTCGAGTTTGGAGCGTTTGTAGGGTTTTGAGGGTTGGAAGCAGTTGCAACCACTGCTTTCTCTTCGACAGGCTCAGGAGCAGGCACTACTGCCGCCGGCGTCGCTTCCGACTGACTGCTGACTGCTGGCGGCTGACTGCTCACTGCCGGTTGACCGCCATTCGCCGCCTGCTCGCCTTCTTCACCGACAATTGCCACGACCGTGCCGACCTCGACGGTTTCGCCTTCCTGCGTGCGGATCTCAAGCAGCACACCGGCTCCCGGGCTTGGAACCTCAGCATCAACCTTATCGGTCGATATTTCGAGGATCGCCTCGTCTTTATCGACGCGCTCGCCGACCTGTTTCAGCCATTTCGAAACGGTTCCCTCGGTGATCGACTCACCCATCTGCGGCATCACGACTTCAACGCTCATAAACTCTCCGAAAACGAAATATCAATTGAATAGAATACAGGAATTTGAGCGGTTAGAAAAAGGACGCGTCGCGGCTAGCTCGCAGACAAAGCAGATCGGCGCTAGGCTGTTCGTATGCCGTTGATCCATTTGGAAACAGAAATCCAAGCTCCGGTCGAACGC
>JANMSP010000495.1:0-4750 GCA_031389475.1 Pyrinomonadaceae bacterium | reverse complement strand
CCCCGTCGCTACCGCTTCCGGTACTGACAAGACAATTGACGAATTCCAAGCCGATTTTGCGAAAGAAATGATCTGCGGCACGGCTCGCATTGGCGGAATTTTGGTTGGCGTGATCGCAAATTCTCGCGGAATGCAGAAAGGAAAACCCGGCACACCGCCCAGATTCGGCGGCATCGTCTATACTGAATCCGCCGAAAAAACCGCGTATTTTATCGACAATTGCGACCGCCATTCGACGCCGCTGCTGTTCGTGCAGGACGTATCCGGCTTTATGGTCGGGGCCGAAGCTGAGCATTCGGGCATCATCCGTGCCGGTGCGAGATTTGTCGAAGCGATGGCCACCGCGACCGTTCCGAAACTCGTATTAACGGTCAATCACGCCTCAGGCGCTGGTTACTACGCGATGGCCGGCCAGGGCTTTGACCCCGACTTTATCTTCTCACTCCCGACCGGCCGTATGGGCGTGATGGAAGGCGATTCGGCCGCCCAGGCAATTTACGGCACGCAGATCGAAAAGCTAAAAAAGGAAGGCAAGGAGCCAACACCGGAAATGCTTGCCGAAATGCAGTCCGTCCGCGACACCTACGACAAAGAGCTCGACGCCAAGCACGCCGCCGCCCGCGGACTGGTAGATGCTATCTTAACTCCCGAAAACGTTCGTGAATCCCTAATCCTTGCATTGCAAACCTGCCTTAACACAAACACACCTCATATTGGGGCGTTTGTGCTGCCAAACCAGTAATCATTAGCGCGGCCTGAATGGAATGTGGTTTGTGTTCGCCCGGGGTCGATCAAAGACACCCTGGGGGCTCATACGTTAGATCCTGCGCCCGCTTAGAACGAATAAATCAATTAAAACGGTTACGGGCTATAGAAACAACGCATGATGGACAATGGATGCAATAGCGTGCTATCTATGATACAGTGAAAAATATGCTGGAGGTTTGAATCTGAAATATGCCTGCAACACTGGATAGAAAATTCGAAAATATCAAGGCGGGCCGACGCAGCCGCCGGAAACACGGGTACACGTTTCGATTGACCAGCGAGGCGTAATCACGATGAACGCAACATGCTATAAACTGCTGGGCAAGCCGGTTGCCGCAAATCTCTATTTTAGCCGGGCCGACGACACGATTGCGATCGAGCCGATGGACAGTGTCAGGTTGCCGACCGTATTTCCGTTCCGGCCCAATTCAACCGCCCGCTACCTGAACGCCGCGCCGTTCTGCCGCCACTACGGCATCAAACTCGACTCAACCCTGCGTTTCATCGCCCCCGACATCCGCGACGGAGCCCTCCAACTCAAACTCTCGGATACCGTAATAATAAAACGCGTGCCGCGAAAATGAAAAAAAGAATAGACTCGGCCTACAACTACGAGCGTATAAATGCCATACCGTCATTACTGTGAAAGAGAACAAAAAGAAGTTTGAGGTCTCGATTTCTTTGAGAAAAATCTCAGGCAATTGAATTTCTCTGGTAAGAGTTCGTGGGATCGTCAATATTGCTGGCCTATGGCTGAGCTTTTAGGACACTAGACCCAAAAGCCTTTTCAGCTCTCAGCTCGATCCTTTTTAGTTCCCTTGACCAAAACATGTTTCCTGAACCAACCCGGAACGTTGGAATTTTTGATTTCTATATTTTTTCCATCGGTAATTTCAGCAACGAGGATCGCTTCGGCCCCCGAATTGTCGAAATAAAAGCTCTGTCGGTTGCGCGGACCGCTCCAAGAAGATTGTTGAGCGAACGATGGTAGCGGCTTACGATCTTGTCGACAGGAACATCGTGTCCACCTTCTTTTACTCGAATTTGCACGCGAGAAATATTTATATCAGGGTCTTCCGTTGCTACGAAATATAGGTAATTGCGAAAACCGGCCGACTTAGAACTTTCCCGCAGGTCGATCTTCTTGGGATATGACATCACAGTTTCGAAAGAAAATGAGGTGTTCGACGCAACTAAACTTTCATGCAGAAAGTCTGCGAGCGGCGAGACGAAATAGGAATTGAGCGAAACTGCCTGAAATGAGAGTATGTTGTTGTGAAACCTTAATTTCGGAACTTCGCTGAGAAAACCCCTCTCGGATAATAGTGTTGAATTATTGAGGGAATCGAATATGAATATATCGTTCTTATTCGTTTTTACCTTGAAATGGCTAATATCCATAAATCCCGTTACTTTAATTTCACGCTCTATATCATCCGGGTTTATATATACACCGAGAATGTTCGGGTTGATCTCGGCTACCTTCGCTTTAATCGTACTTTTACCGGAACCATTTGGGCCGGCAAACATTCTCAGTCTTGGCGAATTCACGCCTGTACTGGTTTTATCTCAAATTTTGAACCTTTTACAATTCTGACACGCGGCTCCAGTTTTTTTACAAAACTGTTTCCACCACCTGCCTCGATCCGCCTGAGTTCGCCATTTCGGTAAATTAAAACGCTGCCAATACGCAATGCCCGTTTATAGGCTGACCCAGTCGCAGATCTGGCAAGCTTCGGTAGTTCCCGCTCAGTTTGTTCTAGTGTCAACTTTGTCGTAGCCATAACACCTCTATTACACAACACCTGACTATTGACTTTCTACTTCGATCCGGCCGCGATTCACTTGTGGATCACATAGTTCATCACGTACTGTCGCAGCTTAGGGCGATTATTTTTGAGGTATTCGGGATGGTCCTGCGCGATGCCGTCGCTCGGTTTAGCTAGTAACACGTAAGCTTCAAGGACGCCTTCGGTATCCATCTTAGCCATTAATTTGAATTGATTGTTCGGTGATTTCTGTTCTGTCGCGGCTGCGGTTGCGGCTCGAAGTGCTTCGGTTTCTTCCAATAAACTGCGGCGATAGGCGGTTTCGTTAGGGAACGATTTGGCGAACTTTTCTTTCTTCCAAATTTCCCGCATGGCGAGATACGCCAGCCAGGGCTTTGCCGAAATGTCGTCCGCATTAATTGCAATCTTTGGTACGGCTTTACCGTTCGCATCGAAGGTCATTTCGGGAACATCGACGACCGGGTGGCCAAGCTTCGCCTCGGTTACGTCAGCCCACTGGCTTATTCCCCGCGAGGACATTTGGCTGTACGGCTCGGAAATGAAAGCTTCGATGTACCTGTCGCGGGCCGCGTCGTATTTTTTCTGTTTCATTAGCGGCGTCGCGGAATATCGATACGCCGTTTCACGATTCGGGTCGATGGCGATCCCTCGCTGATACCATTTTTCAGCATTTTCCCAATCGCTTCTAGCCGTGTAAGAATCACCGCCTGACAAAGCCGCCTGGTAGATTTTCGGATCCAACGCCAACGCCTTTTCAAATTTCTTTATCGCGTCATCATATTTGGATTGAGCGAAAAGGTTCTCGCCCTCAAACATAATTTTTTCGGCGTCTTTATTCGACGAATATATCGGCTCGGCCGCCGGCAACGCTTTGCCGCTGAGAAGCGCGATTAATGCGTCATTTTCCTGGCTCTTGAGGCCGAGTTCTCTCGCTTTGTTGAACTGTTCCAAAGCCTTTACGGAAAGCTGCTTAGCTTCATTCGTATCGCTGATTTGCTTGGACTTGGCGACGAGGCACCAACCGTACATGAATCGCAGCTGCGGCTGGTCAGGCAGGGCCTTGATCACGATCTCAAAATGAGGAATGGCCTCGACGAATCTTTGCTGTTCAAAGAGTTTTACGCCCTGAATGGCTGCCTCGCCGAGCTCCCGGTCCGTTTGTGCGTTGATTGAGAAAAAAGCAGCGGAAATGAATACGATACATGCGCAGAAACGCAAAACGGAACGAGTTATCATGATTTTAATTATCCTTTTTTATCTTTAATGCAGTAAGATCGATGGGTTAGTTGCGGTGCCCCATATACAGGTTGTACCAAATCACCACCTTTTGAGCGATCGTATCCGACGCCATTAAAATTTTTCCTTGAGAAAGAACATTCTACTCTAACGAAGGCGTAAATTTATAAACTTAACTTAATGAATCTATGAGATAAATATAAGCGAATTACCTATTTCGATTCTATGGTTGTTTAGGAGAAATTTATGTTTAATAAAGCGGATATTATAATTCTGGGAGCGGCATTCGTATCTTTTTTGTTTTCAATCGGGCTGTGGTTCGGTGTATTTGGAGCTGAAAATAGGGATGCGGGAATTTTTGTGGGGTTGTGGGTACCTTCCATCTTGGCGGTTGGGAATTTTTTTAAGATAAGCGTAAACGGGAAACGAAACTAATGACGAGCATTATATTTGTTGTCGGCCTATTCGTTACTTTAGCCGTTAGTTATGCCCTATTTGCTTATACGATCTCGGAAATGGGTACCAACAGGAAAGACGGCTAGGGACACGAAGCAAGTATTTTCTTTTACTAGCCCGGCGAATTCGTAATATCTTGCGTTTCGAGCGTCGGCGAGAGTAAGTTTACGGAAAATGTGAGAAAAGTTTTGAGACATCCTGGCGCGAGCCATATGAAGTCTGCGACTGGCATTGTATTTATTAATACTGTCAGTGCGGCATTGTTCGTGATAGGATTTTTCATATATGAAAGCGATTTGTTTGACATTCCTTGTGATGATGCTGTGCTCGGTCGGGTTCGGACAGTCTGATCTGCAGAGGATGTTCGATACCGAACGGGAGTTTGCACGCGCCGCGGCAGAGAAGGGTGTGAAGCCGGGTTATCTGGAATTTTTGGCGGAAGATTCGGTCATCTTTCGGCCGGATCCGGTGAACGGGCGTGTGTTTTGGAATGCGCGCGA
>JANMSP010000466.1:0-5603 GCA_031389475.1 Pyrinomonadaceae bacterium | reverse complement strand
CGTTCCCTGCCCCCGCGGGGAACGAAAACTTAGCCCACAGCTGTAAAGAACCCGCGGCAAATTCGCTGCGAACTTATTCTGTCTCTTATAGCTTGATTCACCGTTTATTCTCCTCAACAAAATCTGAATTTTCCTGATGTGAAGATATTAACGGCTAGTCTTTGAGAAATACTTGAGCGGTTTTTACGGAGGTTGAGGCTGACTTGAGATGAACGTAGAAAATAATTACTAATTTTTAATTAATAACTACTAATTGGTTTTAACGAAAGGTTTATTTCAACAGTTCCTGAAATAATCGGCGGGTTTCAGCGGAGGGCTGAATTCCAAGTTCAGCTTTCAGCAGTTTCTGAAGATTTTCGTACTGCTTTTTGATCGACGCAGGCTTCCCTTGAGCGCTGAAAACCTTCATTAGTAGACGGTGCATATCTTCGCGGAACGGATCTTCGGTAAGAACCGCAGCCGCATACTTTGCCGTATCCGACCATCGTTTTTCGGAGAAGGACAACTTTGCGAGGGCAGCAGAGACGCGGGCAAATTGGGCAGCATAAAATGCACGCCGTTCTTCAGCCCAGTCGTCGTAAACACCAGTCATAAACTCGCCACGATATAAGGCGTGGGCGGATTCGAGGCTCGCCCGTAATTTTGACGCGTCTTTTTCTCGCTTTGCGGTTTCGGCTTCGGCAATAAAACTTTCGAAATCGGCAGCGTCGATCGAATAGGAAAGGTCAGGGTTAAGCTGATATGCCCCGTCACGAAAGACAATGAAATTCTGCTTCAGGGACTGATTGCTATTCAGTGCCTTTCTGATATGCGATATTGTCGGGTGAAAGTTTTTCTCGACCGTATCGATGTCTTCATTCGGCCAAAAGGCTTCTATCAGAACGTCCTTCGGCACCCGACGGTCTTTACTTGTCGCGAGACAGCAGAAAATATCGCGGGCGCGCCGGGTCGTCCATGCGTCCGCGGCGAACGGTTTTGCGGCATCGCGGTAGATCTCGACGTGCCCTAGAACTCGAACCGCGAGGTCCGTGACCTTTGAGGAATGATTGGGAGAATATCCAGTTTTTCTCGCCCCTTTTTCTTCCTCAGCTATACCTTCCGAGGCTGCCATCCGCAGATCGGGCGGAAGCCTGTCGAATACCTCTTCGTGGCTGAAGAGCTCCGGATTGCGGCGGATCTCGCCGCTCAGCCAGTATTCGTAATCGAACCGAGCTGAAAGATCGAGGGCGCGTTGAAGCGGGTTAATCATTTCCCGATGCTCTCCCAAAGAAAAAAAGGCTTCGGCGAGGAGCATTGACGCCAGAGCTTCGTCGTAATAATGATTTTGACGATGAAAAAATTCTATCGATTTCAGTATCCCGCCATTCAACCCGTCTGTTTTTCCTTCGGCCAGATCTATCTGATAAAGCCGCAGCCGGGCTGTATTGATACCGATCTCGTTTCCCTTTTTCTCGCGCGATACAAGAAGATTTTCGAGCAGCCCGCGGGCTTTCGCGTACTCACCCGTCAAACGGTAAAATATTGCCCGCTCTTCACTCAACTCCTTGTCGGCAACGTCGATCTGAGCTTCATCGAAAGCGTTTTGCGCCCGGGCGTAAAATTCTTCGGCGTGAGAAAAATCTGATTTCTCACGATAAAAATTGGCGTAAGCTTCAAAAATCTCGCCGCGCAAAAATTTCAGATCGTAGAGCTGGCAAAGGTCGAGCGAGCGTTCCAGATGCTTTTCGGTTTCCTCAAATTCGCCTCGGTATAAGTGCAGCCGGGCGACATTCAGATGCCCGATCGCTTCCTGCGGCAATTGCTTTTCGGGCTGGTCCTCGCGAAAGATCCGCTTGAACCACCGCAATGCTTCACCGAAATCGCCGTGAAATCCCGGTGCAAGGGCAAGATTGTGTGTGACGATGCGAATGTATTTTTCATTGCTTAGCTGCTCGGCGGCTTCGAGAGCGATGCGGAATTGCTGTTCCGCTCCGGCCCAATCGCCCTCGACGATCATGCAAAGCCCTCGCGTATTTGCACATTTTATGAAAGTTTCGGAATGCGACGAGACGAGCGCATCGGCTTTTTTCAATAGTTCGAAGGCTTTGGCACTCTGGCTTTTTCGCCGTGCAAGACTCGCAAGCGAATGCAGAGACTCAGCCTCTCCTTCCTTATCGCCCTGCTCGTGAAGAAGGTTGACGGCGCGGTTCAAGAGATTAGTCGATTTTTCGGTTTCACCCTGAAGCCGGGCAATTTCGGCCTTATGAAGCAATGAACGCGGAGCTTGTTCCAGAAAATTATCCGGCAATTTATTCGTTAGAAGGCCAAGTGAAATAAACGCACCGGCCGCGATCCATTCGTTTCCGGTTTCAGCGATGACTTCGGCGGCACGCTCGAAATTTTGCGCGTCAAGGAGGTACGGAAGCGCGGTTTCCCATTTTTTCTGCTGAAGGAAATATTCGCCAATACGGTTCCTTTCCTCCGAAACGCGGGCTTGCCCGATTTCGGACCGCAGGCGGCGCTGTAAAAAATCTCTGAACAATGGATGAAACCTGTATTCTTCCGCCGAATTTCCGTCACCGGCAACCGTGAGAAAAACATTCTTATGCACCAGCTCCGGCAGGGCCGCCGAGCAACGCATGTCCGGAAACACGCTGCTGCAGACATCCAACTGCAGTGATTCGAGCAATGAAAGATAAAGCAGAAGTTTCCGAGTTTCATCGGATTCGCGTGAGAAAACTTCTTCAGCGAAATAATCGAAAATATCCTTTTCGGATTGCTGCAGGATATGATGAAGGTCTAGCGTTTGCCCGCTTTCCGTTGCGTGAATCTCCTGCTCGGCAACCTGCCGGACGAGTTGAAGAGCCGTTATCCAGCCGTGCGTGCGGCTGCGGTATTCAGTAATTTCTTCGTCCCTCAACTCGACATTGAGCGTTTTACGAAAAAGCTCTCGGACCTCGTTGTCGGTAAACAAGAGGTCCTCGCGCGTGATCATCAGCGCCGCAGATTGCGAACGCCGCCGCATTATCGCCAGCGGCGGCAGATCACGCGTAGTTATTATCAGATGGACAAGATCGGAGGAATACTGAAGCAGCCTGTCGACCATTTTGTGAACTATCGTGTCACGCCCGATGTGATGATAATCGTCCAGAACTAGAATAAAGGGCTGTTCAACCGACTCCAGTATCTCATTGATCAATAGATCGACCGCACGTTCCGGATAACGAAGCAATTCCTCGTCGGCTTCGGACAAATAGCGAAAAATGGCTTCGCCGAACCTCGGTTCAAGATTTTTTATGCCCTGGGCGACGTAAGTCAGAAAAACTATTGGATCGGCATCCGTGTGATCGAGTTGATACCAGACGGCCGGACGCTGGCCATTGCGGATAAAGTCGGAAATTAGCGTGGTCTTGCCGGAACCGGCATCGGCGGCGACCATCGTCATCGGCGCGCCGAGATTCGCCTGCAGCCGGGCCGTCAGCCGAGGTCTCTGGAGAAGCTCGGAAACCGCTCGCGGCGGAAGCAGTTTTGTGCGTAGAAAAAAGCTCGATTGCTGCATCGGGATTAATGGGACCGGTGAGCAATATTATGGCATAAAAGGTTTATTTTATCGTAGATACGACTACGGGTGCAGCTGTTTCGAGCTTTTACTGGCTATCTGCATCACCTTCGCAATCCTTCCGAACGAATCCGCGTGAGCATTACGGGCCGTTTTCTTCGAGAGGCCGCTGCCAGCAAAAAATTCCGTCGTCTCGGCCGCGTTGAAGGCAAGCAGTTTTTCGTCTATCACATTCAGCATCTGCTTCGACCGCAGTCGCCAAAGCGGACTGGGCGGCCTGCTCCGGCAGATGAGCAGCAAATGCGTGTTTTCCCGAAGCGAATACAGGAGGAGATTAAAAAACTCACCAAACCAGGAAGCGTCGAAAATGCGGTGCAGGTCATCCAGCACGATCAAAAAAGGTTTATCGGCTGGCTGTTCATCGACCTGCGAAAATATGTTCGATAGATACTGCGCAATATCGACCTTCGAAACTGCCCCAGTCTGTTTTTGGGCCGGCCATAAAGCCTGCTGAACGCTGAATGCTCCTGCAATGCTGGCCGCAAAATACCGGGAGAACACGCTCCATTCTGTATCCGACGTTTCAACCGAATACCAGGCAGTTTTTTTGGATCTCCGTGCGTAATCCGCCGCCAAAGCTGTTTTGCCGGTGCCGGAACGCCCTGATATCAGCGTCGCTCCAAACTGCGACAATGACTTTTCGATCATTTCATCCAATCGCGGCCTTGCTATTATCCTTACCGATTGCGGGATTCGGAGCTTGTCGCCCAGAATATGAAATTCATCCTTTGAGTCGACCGGACGCGGTGTATTCGAGCTTCCTCGCGGCTCAAAGCTTTCGTTCGAATCGAAATCATCATGTAGGAAAAGGGACATTGTCATAACGAATATAAACTTAATACATAAAACTTGAGAAAAACTTGAAATTGCGAAAATTTGCACTGCGGGTCTCAAGTTTTTCTCAACCGGTGGCGGTTACTGTAAAGATGCAGGGATTCCTTTCTCTGCGATGCGAAATTTTAACAAGGCAGTTCCCCACGATTGCTGTCTATAAGGAGTAATAAATGAACAAGGTGTCTATCGGAATTCTCATTATTTTGGCGGCCGGCGTCTTTTGCTCTGCTCAAAATATTAAACCGAATCAAAAAAACGAGCCGGAAGAGTTCAATAATAGCCGGGGAAACAGTAAAAAATCGAAATCCGCAAGCCCGTCCGCGGCAGCGGCTCCGGCATCAGCTATGGCAAGCGTCGCCGCTCAGCTTCAGGGATCGATCGATGTTAAAAACGCGACGGTCGGCGATGAGGTGGTTCTAAAAACAACCAAGGCGGTCAAACAGAACGGCGAAACTGTTATTCCAAAGGGAGCAAACCTGGTCGGCCGCATCACCGAGGTTAAACAGCGATCAAAGGAAAATTCGATGTCGAAGATCGGCATGATTTTCGACCGCATTGAAGGCAAAAATCTAGACGCTCCGATAACCGCGTCAATCATGTCGATCACGAATGTGCAGGCAATTAGCTCCGCTGGCGACTCGTTCGGATCGGATATCACTGGTGCATCGCAGTCGTCAGGATCGGTCAGCCGGGGCGGTTCGGGCGGAGGCGGGGGATTGCTTGGAGGTGTTGGAAATTCGGTCAACGGCGTTGTGAATTCGACCACGCAGACCACCGGCAGCGTCTTGAACACAGCGACCAATACGGTCGGAAATGTTGCGGGAACTGCGACACAAACTGCCGGCTCGCTGGGACGAACGGTCAACGGAATACAAATATCTAATTCCGTCGGCGGTTCCGCAAGCGGTTCCACGACTCTTTCTTCGCCGAGTAAAAATCTAAAGTTGGAGAAGGGGTTGATTTTCCAAATGCAGGTCGATAAACAGACCGGCAATTAGGAACGGAATTTGCGAAAGTCGGGGCGAGGCCTTAATATGGTCAAGCCCCCCTAATTTTCGTTCGATTCTGGAACGCAGCCGCTATAGAATGTGTCACGAATTGAATCTGTTCGATATTACGTTCGAAAAAAGACTTTAAATGAAAAAAGCCATTTCTTTTTTTCTACTTCTAG
>JANMSP010000448.1:0-1697 GCA_031389475.1 Pyrinomonadaceae bacterium | reverse complement strand
TTTATTAGTCATTTTAGCGGTAGTTTTCGTTCTCGGAATTGCGATCAACATTCACGAATTCGGTCATTTCGCGGTTGCTAAATTGTTCGGGATGCGTGTCGAGGCCTATTCGTTTTTCGGCCTCGGGCCGCGTATTTGGGGATTTAAGTACGGCCACACCGATTACCGTATCAGCGCAATACCGCTCGGTGCCTATGTAAAACTTTACGGCGACGAAGCCACTGCCTCACTTGAAGGCGGCGAATCCGAAGGCGAACCGGTTCCTGAATCGGAGCTTTACGAACTGCGTCCGCGTTGGCAGAAATTTCTTGTCATGCTTGGCGGGCCGTTCATGAATATCGTCCTGGCCCTTGCGATTCCATTCGCCGGAGCGATGATGTACGGCGTTCCGTCGATGCCTGCTCCGATTGTCGGTGTCGTAAATACCGGCGGAGCCGCTAATACAGCCGGGATTGAAATCGGCGACCGTATTACATCATTTAACGGCATCGAGAATCCGACGTGGGAAGGCATTAAGGACGAGTCGCTGATCTCGCCGGATAAAAACGTTCCGCTTGTGGTCGATCGCGGCGGCCAGCAGCTTCCCTTAACAGTCACACCGATGAAATTGACGGTTGACGGAAACAGTATCGGTGAGATCGGGCTTCTTCCCGATGTCGGCGTCGAGCCGGTCGAGGTCGGTACGATCTCACCTGAATCGCCCGCAGCCGCGGCTGGTTTGCAGCAGGGCGACCGTGTTTTAGCCTTTAATGGGCAGACTGTCCGCAACAGCCAGGAACTTAGCAATCAGATCAAAGAAAATAAAGACGCTCCGGCGAAAATTACGATTGAAAGAAACGGCCAGCGGCAGGAAATCCAGACGGCCGCCAAGGCCGGTGAAGACGGCGTTTATCGGATAGGTATCGGCTTCGCGGCGGCTAATATTACGACCCGCGTTGCGGTCGGAGCAGGCGGCGCAGCGTCATTTGCACTCGAATCAAATTTGCGCATTCTGCGACTTACCGGAAAGGTTTTCGGCCAGCTTTTCGCTGGTGAACGGTCTGTTAAGGATGCAGGGCTAGCCGGACCGGTCGGGATTGTTCAAATTATCTCGAAGGTCGTTAAGGAACTAGGATTTGCCGGGTTATTCGGCATTCTCGCGGTTATCAGCCTCAATCTCGGTATATTTAATTTATTACCGATTCCGCTGCTCGACGGCGGCCAGATAATGGTTTTGGGTATCGAGAAAGTGTTGTCCTGGTTCGGTGCGACTCTTTCGATGGCGATCAAGGAAAAAATTCAGCTTGCGGGCCTCGGTATAATTTTATTGCTGATGGCGTTTACGCTGTTCCTCGATATTTCGCGTTTTTTCTAGTAGTTACAGAGTTACAGGAAGTTGCGGATAGTTGCAAAGTTAGCCTATAGCGGACGGTTACATTTTGACTCTGTAACTCTGCAACTTTCTGTAACTCCTGTAAACTTCATCTTATGAAAAGAGTCACAAAAGCCGTCATGGTTCGCGACGTTCAGATCGGCGGGGGCGCTCCGGTTGTCGTTCAGTCGATGACGAAGACCGATACGACCGATGTTGACGCCACAATCCGCCAGATCGAGGAAATGGTGACCGCCGGATGCGAAGTCGTCCGCATTGCCGTTCCCGATGACGACGCTGCTGCAGCGATGATCGAGATCCGCAAACGAACCGACGTTCCGCTCGT
>JANMSP010000414.1:0-12125 GCA_031389475.1 Pyrinomonadaceae bacterium | reverse complement strand
GTTTTAAACAGCATCCTGCTACTGTTAACGGCGTTCTGGCTTCGCGTATTTTCGGAAGGATTTCTCCGTTTGCTGACCGACAACTTCGCATACCTATGTTTTCTTATGATAATCGTAAGCAAATTCAATGAAAATAGCTGCAAAAACACTCAATACCAGGAAGAAGATTAATATTTCAAACAAATCTGCTAAGTCAAAGATCGGATTTTTTGAGATTCTAGTAACTTGACCGAACTTTTGTTTCGCCGAATCATTTAGTTCGACAAGGGACCCGTGCTTTTCCTTGAGGTAGTCGTACGCATCGGCAAACTCTATTCGTTGGCTTCCCGTGGCAACAGACATGTTCAAAAGGATTAAGGAAATTTCGTCCTTCGACAAAAGTTTTGCATCATCGTCTGAGATTTTTTTGGACATACACTCGCGAATACTTGGGCATATTAGCACAGTAAGCCAATTTGCCGCATTTATATGCGCGACTGACTCTGAGTTAACTATCCCTCAGCGCCGCAAACGCCAATCACGGGCTTTTTGACCTTGCAAATCATTCCATTCATCCAAATCATTCGGATCGTTCCAATTGGTATTTCCGTGTCCTTTCTAATGTTCTAGTTTCTAGGGTGAGCGATTATTTCGCGAAACTTATGGAAACTATTTATACGGAGCGGTATCGGGCGTGTTTTGAGCTTTATTTGAAGTATGGCGGCAGGAATTTGCTGCGGATCGAGCGGGAAATGCGCGAGGGGCTGGGATATGCGGATTTCAATCGCCGCATTCTTTACGGGCGAACGGAAGACGGCGTTTACAAGCCGGGATGGATCGAGCGGTTTGAGTGGAAGGAGCATCTGGGTACGAGTACCGGTAAGAGTAACGCGTTTACGCGTGAAGCCCCGTTAAATGGAGACGGTCCGAGCGGAATCAAGGCGTCCTCTGCCCAAACGGGTTTCACGCGTGAACGCGTTACTCTTGCGCAGGACTTCCCGGATTGGCTGAAAGCCGTTTCGCCGGATATGACGTGGGATTGGAAATACCAGGAATACATATATAAACATCTGCAGCGGGTGACGGATGGCGAGTGCAAGCGGCTGATGATATTTCTGCCGCCGAGGCATGGGAAATCGGAGCTCGTCACAGTCCGGTATGCGGGCTGGCGGCTGTGGAACGATCCGAAAATGCGGATCATCGTCAGCAGTTATAACCAGAAACTTGCCGACAAATTCTCCCGCTCGATCCGGCGGCTGCTTTCGGAGGAAGAGGACAAGCTGAATGCTCCGGCCGTCGCAGTTTCTGAAGCAGTTCAGCCAGCAGCGGCTACAACATCCGAAGTCCGCGTCCGCAAACAAGAGAACGTCACAGTCTGCCCGGCGGAAGTGATCGCTCGTCCGACAAGGATGTTTCCGCCTTCACGCACTATAAATACGGTATCGCAATGGGAAACGGCGCTTGGCGGCGGAGTGAAGGCGGTCGGCGTCGGTGCGGGCGTCACAGGTTTTGGCGGCCAGCTGATCGTCATCGACGATCCGGTAAAAAGCCGTGCAGAAGCCGAAAGCGAAACCTACCGCGACCGGCTGTGGGATTGGTACAACAACGACCTCTACACGCGGCTCGAACCGAACGCCGCGATCGTCCTCATCCAAACCCGCTGGCATCAGGACGACCTCGCCGGCCGCCTGCTGCGCGAAATGAAAGACGGCGGGCAGGAATGGGATGTAATAAATCTACCGGCGTTAGCGGAGGCGGATCGTCGGAACGCGGGCAGCCTTGCCCGCACGGACGCAACGGCGTCCGAACACAACGCGGAAATTATTGACATTAGGGAAGATGAAGAGCAGGCTGGCAGCCTGCGTTCCGGCGATCCGCTCAATCGTCCCGTCGGAGCAGCGCTTTGCCCGCAGCGATTCAACGAGGAGAAACTCGCCGACATTCGCCGCCAGCTTGGCAGTTATTCGTTCGCCGCTCTTTATCAACAGCAGCCGACGCCGGCCGAGGGCGGAATATTTAAGCGGGCGCGGTTCAAACGCTTTGTCGATAAGGCTCCCGACGGGCTGCTGTGGAAACGCGGGTACGATCTTGCCGTCTCAACGCGGACATCGGCCTGCTATACGGCAAGCTTCCGCGTCGCGATCGATAAGGCGACAGGCGATATGTACATCGACGGCGGCTTTCGCAAACGGATCGAATATCCGGAACAAAAACGCTTTATCATCGAACGCATGGAAGCCGAAAGCGATACCGATCACGGCATCGAAAAAGCGCTTCACGGCCAGGCCCTGATCCAGGAGCTGCGGCGCGAAACCCGCACGCACGGACGCGGGCTTCGCGGCATCGACGTGACGGTCGATAAGGTGACGCGGGCACTGAAATGGTCGGCGCCGGCCGAGGAAGGCAAGGTCGTGCTGGTGCGCGGCGCGTGGAATCGCGAATTTCTCGACGAAGTCTGCGATTTCCCCGGCGGCCAGTTCGACGATCAGGTCGACGCCGTTTCCCTCGCCGTCGCAATGTTGGCAGAGGCCGGGAACAAGCTTTATAGGTTCTGATGTGGTTTTCTTTGCGTCCTTCGCGGCTTTGCTTTGCGGCTTTGCGTGAGAAAAAAAGAGGTTTCACGCGGAGACGCGAAGGACGCAAAGTAAGACAAGGAAGAAAAAGCACGACAGTAACGAAAGCGGAGGTTGCAGTGCACCGGTTGTTTCGACAGGACTTATTTGGTTAAATGAAGGTTTGCTTTTATACGGGAACTTACGATTATGAACAACGCATTTACTGATTATTTGAAAAAACACACGGAAGCAGAATGGCTTGCGGCGATCGAATCACTTCTGCCCGCCATCCACGAGGTCGACCGCAACGCCGTGCAGGTTTGGTTTCGCTTCTATCCTTTGTCGCTCCACCGGTTTTTGGCGGAGGCTGAAGACAAGGAAAAGGCTATCCAGGGGTTCGCGATTCAGGGCGAATATACGCTCGATACGCAGATCGATTCTTCTCATCATTTCTTATACGGCCACCGGTTTTGGAAAACGGTAAAAGCGGCGATTGAAGCTGAGATCGTAACATTTGAAAACGCAGAAACCGGGCTGTCCGAAGAAATTAAACAGATCGCGGCGATGGTCGCGGACAAGCTGAAGGTCGGTGCTTCGCTGACAACCGCGATCACTGCCATCGGCCTGATGACATTGGTTCAGGTCGGAGCGGAAGCTTTCAAAGCCGCAAGCGGTGAGACTGAAAAACCGAAAGGCCTGCTCGCCAAATCGCCGGATATTATCGTTCGGACGCGCGGCAACGACGATTCGCAGGGGATTTTGGGCTTTCTTAAAACGATCAATAAGAAATTCTCGATCACTTACAACGAGAACCGTTCGGACGGCAAGTTCCCGATCATGAACGAGCAGGAACTGACCGGAGCATCTGCCCTCGACCAATCCAAAAACTGGAAGGAAATGGACGAACGCTGCTGGGAAGGCGTGATCCCGGTCGAATGCACGGCGGCTTCGTGCGGTACCTGCTGGGTGGGTGTCATCGGCGGGCAGGAGAAGCTGACCGAAGTTTCGCCGCGTGAACGAACGGCGATGAAAAGCTTCGGCTACAATCAGCCGGAAGACGAAAAACCGTTTATGCGTCTCGCCTGTCAGGCAAAGGCGGCCGGCAACGCAACAATAGTAGTCCCGCCGTGGAACGGAGTTTTCGGTAAAAAGGTTTACGGCAATATCGAGGAAAAAGAACTTTATCCGGCGACAACCTCAGCCAGGAAACTCCGCGAAACAATCGCTACTGCGACGGCGCCGGAGAATTGAAGTTCTGAGTTCAAGCTTTAGCTTGTCTTACACCTAGAGCCGAAGACAAGCTGAAGCTTGAACTCAGAGCATTATAAATATGTCTCGTCGGGAAAGCACCACGCCCAGCCGTCGCCTGGTTCCAGCGACATGATGATCGGGTGCTCAGTCTCCTCAGCATGTTTCGCAGCATGTTTGTTCTTTGAAGTATCACAACAGCCGGCATGCCCGCACGTCAGGCAAATCCGGAGATGCACCCAAACGTCGCCGATCAGCAGGCAGTCTTCGCAGCCCGGAGCACTCGGGAAAACGGGGCGAATCTGATCGAGATGCGAGCAAACCGTTTCATCGACTTCGGGCTTGTAATCGATCTTCGTTTCTACATCGATCACGGGATTTACTTCGTCGGCCGATTCGGCAAATGACTTATTAGGTCTCGGCGAGTCAACGTCTTTGATACCGGAGCGAAATAAGGATGCGTTTCGGGCAAAGGCTTCGGTCGGCCCGGAAAGCTCGACTTCGTCACCCGCTTTGAAAACGAAATCGGAAGCCGGATCGGTCAGATCCTTTCCATCGCGGCGGATGCTCTTTATAGTCAGGCCGAAGTCTTCGAAAAGCTTTAAGGCTGCCAGCGGTTTTTCGGCGATCTGCATTCCGGAGCGAATCGTTACAGTGCGCGAATCGAAACAGTCGTCGTCTGTTTCGCATCTAAACAGTGCAGGATCGATCTCGTCAAAGCCTTTAAGCAAAGCCGAGTATCCGTTCTTTCGGGCCAGGTCTTCGTAGTTTTCGATTTCCTCGGCCGGAATGCGGTAATCGCGAAGTACTTCGCCAAAGAGCTGCACTATCGATTCGATCTCCTCGGCGATCACGATATCGGCTCCGGCTTCAGCCAAACCTTCGACGTCCGAGGTATACCGCGTCCTGACAACGATTCGCATCGTCGGATTTCGGCCGCGGGCAACTGAAGTGATTCGATGAGCGATTCCCGGATTATCATCGGCGATCACCATCATTTTGGCTTTGTCGATGCCGACCAGATCCAGGACGAACGGTTTGGTCGCATCGCCGCGAAGAACAGGCAGCCCGTCCGCCTCGGCTTCATTAGCACCGTCCGGACTGAGCGTGGTTATAATGTATGGAATTCCGGTGCCGTTTAGGACCCGCACTAAAGACCGAGCCGCCTGTCCGTAACCGGCGACGATTACGTGATCTTCCAGATCGACGGCATGGGATGGCAATTGTTCGCTGCCTTCTTCCGGCAATCCCGCTAATTCCCTTTTCTTCGTGATCTTTGAAAATAGCTGCTCGCCGACGCTCATCAATACCGGCGTCAAAACCATTAGAATCACGGTGGCAGCGATAAATGTCTGTGAACCCGCCGTTCCCATTCCTGCCGGTGACAAGCCCCCTTCCCGGCCCGCCCGTTCAAGAACGAACGAAAATTCCCCGATCTGTGCCAGCATCAAAGCCGAAGCCGCAGCTACCGGCAATTTGTAACCGAGGGCCCGGACGCTGATTCCGGTGGTGACTATCTTTATTATAAGAACAACGGCGATCACGCCGATCACGAGTGGCAGATTCTGTATAAGAAAGTTAAGGTCCAGCAGCATACCGACCGATACGAAAAAAGTCGCGCTGAATAGAATTTGCAGCGGCAGTGTTTCGCTCAATGCGTGCTGGCTGAACCGGCTTTCGCTGACCATTAACCCCGCCAAAAACGCCCCGAGTGACAAACTGACCCCGGCGAGGCTCGTCAGATAAGCCGTGCCAAAGCAAATCCCGATCACCGATAAAAGAAAAAGTTCAGGCGAGCAGGTCCTTGCAACGGTTTCCAGAATCTTCGGCATCACTCTGCGAGCCACAAGCAGGACGACGGCGATAATAGCCAGTGCCTTTCCGAGAGCCCAGATAACTCCGGTCAACGAACCACCGCCATCAAGGCTGAGCATCGGCACGAGGAGCACCATCAAAACTATCGCGAGGTCCTGAAAAATCAGAAGCCCCAGCCCAACCTGTCCCTGCTCCGATGATGTTTCACCCTTTTCACCTAATAATTTGAGAACGATAACGGTGGAGCTCAGTGCAACCAAAAGACCGGTAAAGATTCCAATCCGCCAATCGACGCCGAAAAGCGACAGAATTCCCACTGTAACCAGAACCGAGAGCCCGACCTGCAATATGCCGCCGCCGAATATCAGCCGCTGAATCCGCGCGAGTTTTTCCAGGCTGAACTCGATCCCGACCGTAAACAGCAGTAAAATTACTCCGATTTCCGCGGTCGCATCAACCAACGTCTGATCGCTGACAATGCCGAGAGCGTTTGGCCCGATCACAACACCTGCGATCAGAAACCCGACGATAGGCACGACCTTTAGACGCGAGCATACATACGCAATGACCGAACCGGCCACAACTAAGGCCACCATTTCAGTTAGATAAGGCGGAATTGCTCCGGCAAAAAGCAATAACTGGGGCAACGGTTCAGAAATCATAAAGATCTTCCCATTTACGACAAACTAATAATTGCGTACAGCTATTTTGGTCGAAATCGTTAAAAGATGCGAACCGGTTTAGAAGAAACAGAATTAGATTTCAATGGCATCGACATCGGTTGATTCTCCGAATTGAAAAACCCGACCTGCGGATTTACACTTTGAACTTCATATGAATACAGACCGGCCCGCAATTTTTTCTCCAGTTTATCTCGTTTTGATCGCGGTACTGCTTTGGAGCACCGGCGGGCTTTTCATCAAGATGACGAGCCTCGACGCCTTTTCGGTGAATCTGGGCCGCTCATTCTTTGCGGCGATCGTCGTTGCGGTATTTACATATAAGAGAGGGTTGAGGCTCGACGCATTCACGCTGTTTACGTCGTTCCTGTATGCCGCAACCTTATCGGCCTTTGTTTACGCTACGAAGAACACGACAGCGGCAAACGCGATATTCCTCCAATACACGGCTCCGATATACATACTCATTCTTTCGCCGTTTATATTAAAGGAAAAATTCCGCGTTCAAGATTTGTTGACGGTAGTTGTATGCCTTGGAGGAATGACGCTATTCTTTTTCGAAGCTCCGAGTGCAACCAATGCCCTCGCCACGAACATTTTCGCGGGAAATATCGCTGCACTCGTTTCGGGCGTATTTTTTGGAATGTACTTCATCTTCTTGCGTCATCCGAGGTCGCTGCGAAAGAATCCGGCACTTTCGGTTTTCTACGGCAATATTTTAGTCGTTTTATTCATGGCCCCGATCGTTGCGAGCAATCCGCCGGAATCTTTGGCACTTGCCGACATCGGAGCGATACTGTTTCTCGGCATCTTTCAGATCGACGCTGCTTATATATTATTTACGAACGGCATAGCCGGCGGCGTCCGTTCATTAGACGCCAGCATCATCGGCTTTTTGGAACCGTTGTTCAATCCGCTTTGGGTCTTCCTGTTTCTGGCTGAAAGACCTTCAAGCTGGGCAATGCTGGGCGGAGCGATAATCATTACGGCCGTCGCCGTTCATAGTTTCCGGCAAAATCAATCCGGGGAGCTCGAATGATCGCTTTCTCATTTTTGTAATAATCTGATAACATCTCGTTATAACTTTAACCTTTAATATGGACAAAAGGTCTATTCCTGAAAATATGGCTAATTTAACTATCCCGGAATACATTAAAAACACCGAATTAAAACGCTGGGTTACCGACATGGTTGAACTCTGTGAGCCGGAAAGCGTCTATTGGTGCGATGGTTCGCAGGAAGAGTATGACCGCCTGTGCGAAGAAATGGTCGCCGCCGGTACATTCATAAGGCTGAATCAAGAAAAGCGGCCGAACAGCTTTCTTGCCCGCTCGCATCCATCCGATGTAGCTCGGGTTGAGGACAGAACATATATTTGCTCACGCAGCAAAGGCGACGCAGGGCCGACCAATAATTGGATGGCACCGGCCGAGATGAAGGCCTTGCTGACGCCCAAAATTCGCGGTTCGATGAAGGGACGAACAATGTACGTCGTGCCTTTCTGCATGGGTCCGATCGGTTCAGCGATCTCGCAGTTCGGAGTTCAGCTTTCCGATTCACCCTACGTCGCCGTCAATATGAAGATCATGACGCGCATGGGCACAAAAGCAATTGAAGCTCTCGGCGACGGCGAATTCGTGCATTGTCTCCATACAGTCGGGATGTCTTTAGCCGAAGGCCAGGCCGATGTCGCATGGCCCTGCTCACCCGATCCGAAGGACAAATACATAGTTCATTTTCCGGAAGAAAGGTCAATCGTCAGTTATGGCTCCGGTTACGGCGGCAACGCTTTACTCGGCAAAAAATGTTTAGCTTTGCGTATCGCTTCGACACTCGGCCGCGAACAGGGCTGGCTCGCCGAACATATGCTAATCGTCGGCGTGAAATCGCCTGACGGCCAAAAGGATTATGTCTGCGCCGCTTTCCCTTCCGCCTGCGGTAAAACGAATTTCGCAATGCTTATTCCGCCGAAGGAATTTAGTGATGAAGGATGGGAAATTACGACCGTCGGTGACGACATTGCATGGATCAAGCCCGATGAAAAAGGCAAACTTCACGCGATAAATCCCGAAGCCGGATTTTTCGGTGTCGCTCCCGGAACTAACTATAAAACGAATCCGAACGCAATGGAGTCGATTAAGGAAAACACGATCTTTACGAACGTAGCCTTAACCGATGACGGCGATGTCTGGTGGGAAGGAATGGACGGCGATGCGCCGGCTCACGCCGTGGATTGGCAGGGCAATGACTGGTCGCCTTCAAACGAAAAAGCCGCTGCGCATCCGAATTCAAGATTTACCGCACCGATAACCCAATGCCCGGTCGCCGACGAAAGGTTCGACGATCCAAAGGGTGTTCCGATCTCAGCGTTTATATTCGGCGGCCGCCGCAACAGTGTTGTGCCTTTGATTCAGCAATCATTTAATTGGGCATTTGGTGTTTACACCGCCGCGACGATGGGTTCGGAAATGACCGCCGCTGCATTCGGCAATATCGGCGAGGTTCGCCGCGATCCGTTCGCTATGCTGCCCTTTGCCGGTTATCACATGGGCGATTACTTCGCTCATTGGCTCGATTTTGGCCGTCAAATACCGGAGCCGCCGCGAATTTTCTCTGTCAACTGGTTCTTGAAGGGCGAAGACGGTAAATTCCTATGGCCCGGTTTCGGCGAGAATATGCGTGTGCTGAAATGGGTGGTCGAGCGTTCGCGCGGAAAGTCGATCGGCGTCGAAACGCCTCTCGGCTGGATGCCGCGTTACGAAGACATGGATTGGCGCGGTCTCGATTTCTCACGCGAAGATTTCGACAGGGTGATGAAGCTTGATCGTGATATGTGGTTAAAAGAGATCGCTATGCACGACGACCTTTTCTATAAGCTTTATGACCGCCTGCCGAAGGAAATGACGTTTATGCGTGAACTCCTCGTTTCAAACCTCTGGCGTTCGCCGGAACTGGGGTTGGCTGCGTCACGGTCAGAACCGGCCGACAAAACCTTTCAAGAAACGATTGAGAAGGAAGCTGTTCGAGCCGTGCCTCAATAAAAGGTTAGGCTATGAGTAAAATAAAGCTCCGGATTTGGCATTGCTGCTTCCGGAGCTTTATTGTTTGCTCGCTATCGCACATTTCTACTAGAGCAACGAATGTACCATCCAACCGTCGGTGTTATACTCCAATTATGAAACTTTTGCTGGCTGCAATGTTTATGGCGGCGTTTTCGTATTTTGATTCAAAGGGTATTTTGACCGATCACATTCCAGTCAAGATTAATACTATTTCAAAATTTACTTTTACCACACGGATACAAGATCCCACGTCGAAACCAGCATCTGCTTCACAATCACCACAGCAAGCACGTGCCGCTGTCGGATCGCCCACGCGTGTTTGGCGATACGTCATCATCGGGTCAGCGATAATAATTTTGGCTTTAGTCGGTGTTATAGCGTTGTACAGGCTGAAACGGTATATCGAAGCGCGGAACACGGCCGGCCGATGATATTGCGATTGAAGCTTCAGAAAATTACTCCTAATGACCCGCTTAGAATTTATTAGATTAAATATTCAGGGAGGCTTGTATTTATGGTTAAGAAAGGTTTATTTGTAAAAATTACGGCAAAACCGGATAAAGCAGAAGAGGTGGAGGCGTTTTTGAACAGCGGGCTTGCTCTCGTTAATGAAGAGCCGTTGACGGTTACGTGGTATGCAGTTAAGTTCGACGATTCGACATTCGGAATATTCGACACTTTCGACGCCGACGAAGGTCGTGATGCTCATCTAAATGGAAAAGTGGCCGCTGCGCTAATGGCAAACGCCGCCGAACTTTTTCTCGAAGGCCCGACCATCGAAAAAATCGACATCATCACGGCCAAACCAGCCGAAGCAAAAACAGAAAGTTCGGTCGCTTAGTTCTGAGGTTACGCCGCCGCAATAAGATCATAATTTGGATCGTTCTACTGGGCGGCTTTGCCTTGATTATTGCGGGATCGGCATTTATGGCTCTCAGCTAATGAATTAAACGAATATAGGTTATAATCTTGCTAAATTTGACCCGCATTTCCGGCTTATTGAATACAGGCAAACAAAATGGTCAGGACGTAATCTAACAGGATAGATATATGGAACAATACACATCTACATTCGGCAATTCCGCGGCTAACGCACTTCCCGCCGAGCGGGCGTCGTTTATCCGTAAAACCTATCTTTTACTCGCAGCGGCGATTCTTGCTTTTATCGTCGTCGAAGGGTTCTTGTTCGCGTCTGGCGCGGCCAACATGATCGCTTCTGTAATTTTCAGCGGCGGAATGATGGGTTGGCTGCTCGTGCTTGGACTATTTATGGGCGTTTCATATCTGGCTAACCGCTGGGCAACTTCGGAAACTTCTAAGGTTACTCAGTATCTCGGCCTTGCATTTTTCATCGTGGCGGAAGCGGTGATATTTGTACCGCTGATCTGGATGGCGACATATTATTCAGGTGACGCCGACGTTCTTGTCAAAGCTGGAGTCGTCACGATCGGGCTGTTCCTTGGAATAACCGCGACTGTGTTTATTACGCGTAGTGACTTCTCATTTCTCGGCCCGATACTGGCAATTGGCGGATTTGCTGCCCTCGGCTTTATCGTCGCAAGTGCATTATTCGGCTTTTCACTCGGTAACGTTTTTGCATTTGTAATGGTTGCATTTGCTGGAACTGCGATCCTTTATGAAACGTCGAATGTGTTGCACCGTTTCAATACGAATCAGCACGTCGCCGCGTCGCTTACGCTATTTGCCAGTGTTGCATTGCTTTTCTGGTATATCCTGACTATTTTCAGCTCGCGGGATTAACTGAAAATACTGTCTGAAGAGCCGTTGTTTTGAATCCAGTCTAAAGCTTGACTCAAAACGGCGGCTCTTCGTCTTGCTCAAAAACTATCCTCTTACTTATCTTCGGCTTAGTGCTCTCACGCGGGACTTCGGGATCAAGATTTTCGAGTTTTAAGTTACCGTCCGAGTCCTGAAGTAGAACCTCGATCCGCCGCTCTGCATTCGTCAGCCGCTCGCGGCAATCCCGCGATAACTTAACGCCATCCTCAAAAAGCTTCAGACTTTTTTCCAATGGCAAATCACCGTCCTCTAATTGTTTGACGATTTTCTCAAGGTCGTTGAGCGACGCTTCGAATGTCTTTTCCATAAAATATTTGTTAGGAATATCAACACTTATCTAAAAATATCTTCAGATTGCCGCAAGAGCTCATTCACATTCTTTAGTCCTAGACTGTCAGCCGACGATCCGCGGACGCCCTGAGTCGCGAGGCCGATTATTTCCTGACCGACCCTTTGAGCAATATTTGTTGCTAGTTTTTCATCTCGCAGCCCGACGATTTTCCACCGCGTTCCGTTTTTTTGCATAATCACTTCAAAGGAATGCTCAGGAAGGCGGCTCTTTATCAGTGCTTTCTCGCTTTCGAACGAAATATCTAAATACCTGTCGGCACCGATGACCATCGCCGCAAAAGGCACAGTTGAAAATGTTTCTGTCTTCTGCCGTATAGCTTTAGGCAATTCCGTTCTCGCCCGATCTTTGACGGCCGGCAACACGGGTGCCGCTATCTGTGCAACTCGAGCGATTATCTGCGGCGGTTGACCGCGCCCGTATAATTCGACCGCTTTTGAAGTAATCTGCGGCAAAAAATCGTCTACGACCGCATCCGAATCGACAAGCTGGTCTATTGTCGCCTGGTCATTAACTCGTGCCGCGTCAATCAACAAGGCAAGCGAATACTGGGGCGTATCAAGAAAACTTTGCCAATAAAAATAACCCCCGACAGCACTTATAAGTGAAATCACAACCAGCGAGATGCCAACGATCG
>JANMSP010000384.1:0-20112 GCA_031389475.1 Pyrinomonadaceae bacterium | reverse complement strand
GTTGACGGAGTAATGAACCGGACTTGAGCGCAGTCCTGTCGCCCACAATGAGCGTGATACGCAAACAACCCATGACGCTCTACTGCTAAACGCTTCGACGCCGCGTTGCGGCGTTTGCAGGCAGGCTGCCTGCGTTCCATTAGAAAATGCTGAGTTTTATGCGGAGATACTTCTTCGGGTTTTGGCGGAAATCATAGATGAGTTTCGTGCCTTCACTTGAAAGCTGATTTACGTTCGATGCAGTTTGATTGACATTGTTAAAAAGGGTTTCGTCGGTGAATAATTTGCCGATCGTCCCTTTACCGGACTGGGTGTCGGCGATCAGCGACTCGATTCTGGTTGCAGTCGAGTTGAATCTTGCAAGAGTCTGGCGAGCATCCTCATAGAGCTGTTCATCTTTTAGAAATTTTCCGGCACTTCCGCGGCCTTCGGCGAGATCGGTGGTGATCAGTTTGAAATCGTCCACGATGCCGTTTATCTTCGCGGCGGAAGTTCGCAGATCGAGAATCGCGGCACGTGTTTCGTTGTAAAGCGCGTCATCGGTGATAAATTTCCCGGCACTGCCGCGACCTGCTCTAATGTCGTTCGAAATAGCTTCTAGTTGGCCTACCGTCCGGTTCAGGCTGTCGTAAAGCGCAGGATCGTTTAGCAGCCTTCCCGCAGTTCCATCACCACGGTTTACTTTCTCGATCGTCGTTTGCAGCTTCGTCATTGTCAGCTTCATCTCGGCCACGGTTGCGTCCAGATTGTTATAGAGCGTTTCGTCGTTCACGATGCGACCGAGCGTGCCTTTGCCGCTGTTAGCCTTATTCAATATTTCATTCGCCGGGATAGCCATTTTATTGATCTGGCCGAGCAATTCGTTGCCCGTTTGAGTAAGTTGATTGATGGACGGGGCGACATTCGACGCAAGGACGTCATTTTCGGAAACGGGATTGCCTTTCGGGCTTCCGGTGGATATATTGATCGTTTTATCGTTTGCCAAAAGGGAGGTCGCGGTGAGCTGTGCGGTCGAATCGCTGCGAATTCGCTGATTTATCGGCGATCCGTTCAATTCGCGGTCAACGGCCATCACAGCCTCGACCTTCATTTCCTCTGGGCTGTCCGGCGGTAGAAAACCGACGCTTTCGACCTTGCCAATGCGGACACCTGCAAGTTGAACTTCGGAACCTTCGCGAAGCCCGTCGGCCGCGGCAAATCTTGCTTTTAGCTTCAATTTTTTCTCGAACGGATTAAGATCGCCGCTGGAATTCAGTACTAGAAACGCCAGCACCGCCAGACCGAACAAGACGAAAATACCGACGCGAAGCGTGCTGAAGGTCAGGGTTTTCTTTGTATCTACCATTTCTTTTTACAAATTCTTGCCGTGAATAAACCGTTGAATATACTGATCTTTGCTCGATCTCAGTTGCTCGTCCTTACCGCTGAAAATTATTTTCCCGTCCCGCAACATTATCACTTCCGTATTTATCAGACAAAGCGTTTCGCCCTCTTTTTCGAACACGACCTGCCCTTCCTCATTGACCGTGGCGTATTCCGTCGACAGAAACTCCAGATTATTCATCTCGTGAGTCACAAAGATCGAGGACACATCCTGAAGGTCGCGCAGTTTAATGGCAAGTTCGCAAATTGTCCGCGCCGTCGGCGGATCGAGGCCGGCGGTCGGTTCGTCGAAAAGAACAATCTCAGGATCGCCGATAAGTGCCCGAGCGATACCGACGCGGCGGCGCATTCCGCCGGATAATTCGATGGGCATTTTATCAATGGCATCTTCGAGATCGACGAACTGCAGCATCCGCCGAACTTCCTGATCTATTTCGTCATCATCATGACCTTGTTCGATCAATCTGTAAGCGACATTCTCGTAAACCGAAAGCGAATCGAAAAGTGCACCTTCCTGAAATACCATGCCGATCTTTTGCCGGACGGGCATCATTTCGCGTTCATTGTAATCGGTGATTTCCTCACCGTTTACAAAGATTTGGCCGGAATCCGGTTTTAGAAGACCGAGTATCAATCGGATAATAGTCGATTTGCCGCCGCCGCTGCGTCCCAGAATGAGTTTCGTCTCACCTCTGCGAACAGTGAAGCTTATACCATTTAAAATCGTCTTATCATCGAATGATAAGTAAACATCCCGAAATTCGATCGCCGGCTGAATGCGGTCCGGCTCATCGACCGCCTCTTCGAGATCGGTCGGCTCGAGGTTCTCTTCGATGACCAATGTTTTGTCGTATTCTTCGGAATCAAGCATATCTCACGGATCGAATGATTAAATAATACCAACGCCTAATATCGACTGGATTGCCTTCGCCAGGAAAAAATCGAAAATAATAACCCAGATCGACGAAAGCACCACCGCATTGATCGTCGAAAGTCCGACTCCTACCGTACCGCCGGACGTACTGAGTCCTTTATGGCATGCGATGCCGCCGATTATCAGCCCAAAAAACACTGGTTTGATCACACCGCCGAGCAAATCATTTGCGGAAATGCCGTTTCGAACCGAATTCAGGAAAACATTTATGTCCTGATCGAATATGTACGACGCGCTAACGGCACCGCCTAATATCCCGAATATGTCCGCCGCCACGGTTAACAATGGCAGCATTATTATCAAGGCTAAAACACGCGGAGCGACGAGTTTCTTGTGCGGATCTGTCCCGAGAGCACGCATGGCATCGATCTGCTGCGAAACGACCATTGAACCGAGTTCAGCCGATATTGCCGAACCGATGCGGCCGGACACCATTAAAGCCGTCAAGACCGGCCCCAGTTCACGGATCAGGGACGTTGCGACCGAACGGCCCGCTTCGTTATGGATTCCGTAATACTGAAGCGTCGGAAAAGTCTGTAAAATTAGAACGCCGCCCGTGAAGAATCCGGTCAGCAGAACGATCGGCAACGAACCTACACCGATAATATCCATCTGACGGATGATCTCCGGAACGTATCTCGGCTTTCTAAAAAGGCCGGTGAGAGCGCTCCAAAGCAATAAACTGATCTCTTGCAGCTCGAAAAGAAATTTGAAAAATGGATTCATTTACGAACGAGACGAAAACCCGGGCCGATAAACGTTTGGTAGAGATTACAATGAACAGGCAAAAACGACAAATAAAGACGGCCGACTAGTTGCCAAGCCGGCCGTCAAAATTTATCCGTTAATATGAATGGATTTAGTCGTTTACCGCCGGGCGAACGGAGCGATTCATACGTCTCTGCATCCTGATTTCTCTTTTATCGCGGCGGCGTTCCTGCATATTTTCGCGGGCATCGCCGAAACGTTTCCGCAATTCGCGAAATCTTGTAAGCTGCTCGGGCGTCAAAATTTTTCTGACGGCGAATTCCTTCATAAACCGAATTTTAGCTACTTCAGCCTGTGCGGACTGGAAATCGGCTAAACGCTGGTTTAGATCAGCCTGCTGCACGGTATCGGCATAAATCGATACATCAAGACCGCGATTGGCATCACGCAAACGCATCTGAGCTGCCTCCATTAAAGGTTTCGTTTCCTGATTTACCTGGCGTACCTGTTTAAGCTGTTCCGGCGTAAGGCCAAGTTCGCGGATAACGTTCGGCCGTTGCCGAACAGGTCTCTCATTTTGAGCGGGCTGCATGTCATCCGCCGGTTCATCCTGCGCATTCGCGAAAAGCACGGGAAATAAAAAAACCGCGATCAAAGTGATAAGTTTTGGGGAAATGGCTCTGATATTCATAAGTAAATGCTACTGGTCGGTGTTGATGTCCGCAACGAGGTCAGCGAGACGGAGCGTGTTATCGTCTTCGTCTTCAAAATTAGTTAAGCGAGGTGCATTCAGGGGTGCAGACGGCTGAATCTCTTTAGTTTTAACAACTGTCCTTGCCGTTACTACCCGAGTGTCGACTTTACGCCTTTTGACGGGAGAAGCCAAAGTCTCCGCCGGTATCACTTCTAGAAAGTCATCGTTACTCTTATTCAATAACTTAGCGGACTTTACTTCAGCTACTTGATCACCTTCAGCAGCTACCGGAGCCACTGCCTCATACTCCACTTCCGCGGGGTTTTTAGTGGTCTTTGTCTCGCTGATCAAAACATTGGTTTGAATGGCGCCGGAAGGAAATAGAACAAATCCGAACACAATAGCCGCCGCGGCCAAAACTCCGCCTGCCGCCCATTTTGGAGTGGTAAAGATCGGCCCGAACCAGCTTTCGTACCAGGTAACACTTACTGTTTCTTCGTACGGAATCACGATAGGCGGCGTCGGAAGTTTCGCAAATTCACGGCCGTTCCATTCGTACACTTCAAGACGGGCAAGCGAAAGGCCTGCAAATTCATGGGTACAAGAAGAGCATTCCAAAAGATGCGTTTCGAATTCCTTTCGTCCGGCCGCCGGCATTTCGTCATATAAATATGAAACGATCTCTTCGCCATGCACGCACGCCTTTTCGATGTTACTTTTCATAAATGTTACGCGACCTCCAGCGGAGTCCGCTCCAATCTCATACGCAATTGTTTAAGCGCGGTGTAAACGCGGCTTTTGACAGTGCTCAGCGGCAGTTCAAGTGTTTCGGATATCTCCTGGAACGTCATATCTTCGAATTCCTTCATTACGATAACCTGTCGCAGATCGGTCGGAAGGGAAGTCACTGCCTGCCGGACGTAAAATAGCCGCTCGTTTTGCTCCGTCGTTCGCGCGGGCGATAAATGTGCGGGTGCGACAAATACCCGGTCTTCTTCGTTCGTTTCCTCATCGAGAAAATCTTCCGAACGAGTTTTTGCACGCCTTTTTGTTGTCAAACACTGATTGACGGCGATCCGGTGCAGCCAGGACGAGACTTTTGCGTCGCCTCGAAAATTCGCCAGATTCCTATATGCAGCGATAAAGGTTTCCTGTGCAGCGTCGCGGGCGTCGTCCTCACGGCCGAGCATACCGAAGCACAGAGCGAATATCTTTCGCTCCCACCGTTTTACTATTTCGCCGAAAGCCTCGGAATTCTTTGAAACCGCCAGCTCGACAAGCTTTTCGTCCGTTAATTTAGTAAACATCCATCCATATGTGACCGGTTTTTGCACGTGAATTGCGGCCAAAATCCGAGGCCCGCGGCGAAACGTTTTGTCCGCAAGGATTAGACGATCTATTTCCCGATAAAGTCTAAAAATACATTACTCACATCCTCGTTTTCGGTTCGAAGCTTATTTTGATAACATGTCGTTGGAAAATCAATCGCATCTATAAAAATCGGCTCTTGCCGATCTTCTGTCACTTTTAGTTGTAATCGGGTGAGATAACTGATCATACTCAATTCTAGATTCTAAACAATTTTTGCTGACCACATAATATATGCCGATAATAGTTGGTATCGATGGTTCGGACGGAGGCTTCAGACATGGAGTAAAACGTGATGAACGCTACGACAAAGATTTTACAAAAAGCTTTGTCACAAGGATTTGCCGAAATAAAGCGAACGCCGGATACTGGCGGGGACCTCTTGCTGACGGTGGCGGATTGATTGCGGCAATTAATGGTGCCTACGAATATGTTCTCGGTCGATTGGAAAAGGATCCAGGCGAACCAATTTTGCTGACCGGTTACAGCCGCGGCGCAGCCGGAGTGATCTCGCTCGCCAAAAAACTAAAAAATAAAAAGATCGACGTGAAAGCGATGATGTTATTCGACTGTGTGGATCGCCACATGTTCATCGACGCCGACGTAGTTCCGAATAATGTCGGGTATGTGCAGCATGTCGTCCGTCATCCCCTATCGAGTTCCAGAGAAAGTTTCGATAACGATGGACTAAGTTATAGTCCGCCGACTATTTATCCGGCAGCCTATGCTTTTATGTGTACGCACGGCGGAATGGGCGGATGCCCGTGGATTCCGAAACCAGGACAACCACCATCCAGTTTCATCGACGAAGGGGGCTTAGACGGCAAGACCAAAATCACATTCGCCGGTGATGCTATTGTTTCCGCTCAAGTGTGGACCTTTTGCCAGACCTTCCTGTCGGAACATAAGTTTATCTAGTTTTCAGATAAGGATTAACAAACGGGTAAGTGTCAGGATCGACAGCTACTAGGTTCTTCCCTTGTCAGTACCAAACGCGGCAGCGAACGGAGCCCTGGCCGCTATCGCTTTTGGTACTGACATTGCCCGCCCATTTAACCTTGACCTGATAGAGCAACCAAATTCATTTCGGATGCCCAAACACACCTAAGCCAAAAGTGACTAACAGCTACCAAGCAGCCAGAACACAACCAAAAAGATCAATATCGTTGAAATGATACCACCGCCGAGTTTCCACGCCGCTGCACCCGCAAGCAAACCTCTAAATAAATTGTTCATTTGTCCTCCTTTGTCCGTCTTATTATGAATTAAAATCGTTCACTACGATTTGATGCAAAGGATAGAGCAAGTTACGTACCCGTAACTATGTAATTCCGTATCGAGGCAAACAGTGGACGAATCGAACGCGGCGTGCTGCTGTTTGCTTGGAAAAGTCAGTTAATGCCTGATTCGTATAGTGCACGTTTCATACATTTTAAGCTTGCTTAGTCTTCTTTATCTTACCTGGCGTCCCTTTGCGGCTTTGCATGAAACTTCTTTTTTCTATAAACAGAGTTGCGGAGGATGAAAATGATAACAACTTCTAATAGGCCCGAGCAAAAACAACTCTTTTATTGGATTCTCCGCCTGAATAGACGCAGTTTCCTGCTTCCTCTTCGGCATCAAACGGGATGCAGCGGATCGTGGCTTTCGTTTCTGCTTTGATTTTTTCTTCGGTTTCGGGCGTTCCGTCCCAATGTGCGAGTATAAAGCCGCCTTTTTCGATTTGGATCTTGAAATCATCCCATGTATCGATGGTGTGAGTGTTTTCCTCGCGAAAGCGTAAGGCCTTCTGATATATCGCGGCTTGCATTTGCTCAAGCAGGATCTTAACTGTTTCGCCCACCGAATCAATTGACACGGATTCCTTCGTCAATGTGTCACGGCGGGCAACCTCGATCGTTCCGTTTTCTAAATCACGCATCCCCAACCCAAGCCGCACCGGCACGCCGCGCAACTCGTATTCGGCGAATTTCCAGCCGGAACGCTGGTTCGTGCTGTCGTCATATTTAACGGCGATTCCGGCCGCTTTTAATTCGTTTACAATTGGTTCAATACGCTCGGTAAGAGTTATTAAATCTTCGTCTTGCCTATAAATTGGAACAATGACGACCTGAATTGGAGCGAGTTTTGGCGGAAGGACAAGGCCATTGTCGTCCGAATGGGCCATAATTAGCGCTCCCATCAATCTCGTCGAAACGCCCCACGAAGTCGCCCACGGATGTTCAAGCTGATTTTCCTTGTTAACGAATTTTACATCGAAAGATTTACTGAAATTCTGCCCCAGAAAATGCGATGTGCCGGATTGCAATGCCTTTCCGTCTTGCATCAATGCCTCGATACAAAGCGTTTCTTCCGCACCGGCAAATCTTTCATTAGCGGTCTTGGTGCCTTGTAAAACAGGCATTGCCATCCAGTTTTCCGCAAAATCCGCATAAACCTCAAGCATCCGTTCCGTTTCTTCAACGGCTTCGTCCCGGGTTGCGTGTGCAGTATGGCCTTCCTGCCAAAGGAATTCGGTTGTCCGAAGGAATAAGCGAGTACGCATTTCCCAGCGAACGACGTTGCTCCATTGATTGATCAACAGCGGCAGATCGCGCCACGATTGAATCCAGGTACGATAAGTATTCCAGATGACCGTTTCGGACGTCGGGCGGATGATCAGTTCTTCTTCGAGTTTAGCGTTCGGATCGACGACCAGGCCTTTGCCGTCAGGATTGGCTTTTAGGCGGTAATGCGTGACCACCGCGCATTCTTTGGCAAAGCCTTCGGCATGCTCTTCTTCTTTTTCGAGAAACGATTTCGGCACGAAAAGTGGGAAATACGCATTCTGATGGCCGGTTGCTTTGAACATATCGTCGAGCGCCCGCTGCATTTTTTCCCAGATTGCAAAACCGTAAGGCTTGATCACCATACAGCCGCGAACGGCGGAATTTTCGGCTAAATCGGCCCGTTTCACGATCTCGTTATACCACTCGGAGTAATTTTCCGATCTTTTAGGAAGCCCTTTGCTCATATATTTGAATCTCAATTTGCAGTCGAAACGAAAATAATAAGGTATAAGGCCTCAAGACACAATTTGCGGAAATCCATTCTTTTCGTTAATCTTTCACTTTGTGCCGACCTTAAGCATTTATGAGCGAATTTAAACTGGATTTCCAGGACACCGCAACTGCTTTCGCCGCCAAATCCGACGCTGATCTGACGGAGAAATACCGCCTCTTTAAATTGTTGAACTCTCCTTTTCTTAATGCTCTCGGCACTCGCGCGGCGAATTTCGCGCTTTCGCTCGGTTTACCGGTTGAAGGCTTGATAAAGAATACGATTTTCGAGCAATTCTGCGGCGGCGAAACCATTGAGGAGTGCGAGCCGACTATAATCGATTTGGGCAGAGCGAGTATCGGCACGATTCTGGATTACTCAGTAGAAGGAAAAGCGACCGAAGGTGATTTTGAGAATACGAAGGAAGAGATAATTCGAACGATCGATCGTGCAAAAGACGATCCGAATATACCTTTTGCGGTTTTCAAAGTAACAGGCGTCGCTCCACTTGGAACTTTGGAAAGATTGAGTGCCAAAAAGAAACTGGACGCTAAAAGCCAGGCTAAATGTGAGCGTATTCACAACCGAGTTGAAGAGATCTGTTCTTTTGCCTATAAAAGCGGGCAGGCCACATTTGTCGATGCCGAGGAATCTTGGATTCAGGACGCGATCGACCGGCTGGCGACTGATATGATGGAGCGGTACAACCTGGAACAGCCGATAATCTTCAATACATTGCAAATGTATCGCACCGACCGGCTTCAATACCTAAGGGAAGCCCGGCGTGAGGCAAAGAATAACGGCTATCTACTTGCGGTTAAGTTAGTTCGCGGTGCATATATGGAAAAAGAGCGGACCCGTGCCTCGGAACTTAATTATCCGTCGCCGATCCAGCCGGATAAATCATCGACCGATCGCGATTACAACGCCGCAATCGATTATTGCCTAGACCATATCGAAGATATAGCGTTTGTTGCTGGAACACATAACGAAAAGAGCACCCAGATGCTCGCTCAAAAAATGCATGCCCGCGGCATATCCGAAAATCATCCGCATATATTTTATTCGCAGTTATTCGGTATGAGCGATAATCTCTCGTACGTTCTGGCGAAGAATAATTACAACGTTTCCAAATATGTACCGTACGGGCCGGTGAAGGACGCTATACCTTATTTGATACGCCGGGCCGAGGAAAACTCATCGGCTGCCGGGCAGGTAAGCCGGGAACTCGAACTTATTGCAAAGGAACTGAAACGCAGGAATGTCGGGTAATTTCCAGATATACCTTGCGTTTCTCCTGCTATCTGAGTCCAAGCATCAGCCGGATAGATCTATCAGTAACCTCTCCGCCCGCCGCTCTCCAATCGGCAAGTGCTACCAACTCCGATGCCTCCAGCGGCACATTTTTCATTTTCGCGACCTGCGTGCTTTCAAACGCGCGATTCGTCAATGCGATATGAGGGAGGCTAACCGTCAAAGTCGCCGGATCTTCAAGTGCAGCTTCCGTCATTTCAACATCCAGAAAAAGGTCGTTATACGCAGTTAGATGCCAGACCGCGTCCGCCGCTCTATCCTCAATGTCCAGAACCCGCAGAAGTCCGTATCCGCTTTCGACTTGAAAAATCAGAAAATCACCTGCTTCAAAATTTTGTGACACAAATTTATCTCCGTTATAGTAAATGATAAGATTTTGGGGCAATAAATTTCAAATATGAATGACACGAGTAAGTACGGTGCAATGTTGGAAATAGCGGTCGAGGAAGCAAAACTCGGGCTGTCTGAAGGCGGGATTCCGATTGGAGCGGCGCTTTTCAATGGAAATGGCAATTTGCTCGGCCGAGGACATAATCGTCGCGTGCAGGAAAACGATCCCTCGATCCACGGCGAAACCGACGCCTTTCGCAAAGCGGGAAGGCAACGGGATTACCGAAATTCGATAATGGTTACAACACTTGCTCCGTGTTGGTATTGCAGCGGTTTGGTACGGCAATTTAATATAGGAACTGTGGTCATAGGCGAGTCCGTCAACTTTCAGGGCGGCATCGAGTGGCTGCGGGAAAACGGAGTGAAAGTGATTGATTTAGAATCATCCGAATGCACCGAAATGCTAGCGGCCTATATTAATAAACACCCTGAAGTTTGGAACGAAGATATTGGGGAAGCGTTGTAAGGTCACACTGAAGCGTGAACTCAGAACAGTAGATTGCGTCAACGAACATCTAATGAGAAAATAACGGTTTGTTATAGAAACATTGTTTTATTCATACGAGGGAACCTAATAGAATGTCAGAAAAAAGAGATGCAGTAATTATAAGTGCCGCAAGAACTCCGACCGGCAAATTTCAGGGCGCATTGAAAGGATTTACCGCTCCCGATCTAGGTGCAATAGCAATAAAAGAAGCCGTAAAGCGTTCCGGTGTCGATCCGGCGAAGATCGATGAAGTGATAATGGGCTGCGTCGTACAAGCCGGCATCGGCCAGGCTCCGGCACGACAGGCCGCAATGAAAGCTGGGTTGCCGCCGTAAGTTTCGGCATTGACGATCAACATGGTTTGCGGCTCAGGTCTGCGTGCGGTTGCCCTGGCCGGACAGGCAGTACAGCTTGGTGATGCCGAATTTGTCGTTGCAGGCGGAATGGAATCGATGTCAAATATCCCATACGCTCTGCAAACTGCGCGCGAGGGTTTCCGCATGGGAAATCAGACCGTGACCGATCTGCTGATCCACGACGGCCTTTGGTGCCCATTCGAGAACTGGCATATGGGGAATACAGGCGAAATCGTAGCCGACAAACATCAGATAAGCCGCGAAACACAGGACGATTTTGCATATAATTCGCACCGCAAGGCCCACGAAGCGCAGCAGGCCGGATATTTTAAGGACGAAATTATCCCGATCGAAATTCCCCAGAAAAAAGGTGATCCGATAGTTTTGGATTACGATGAGCCCGTTCGTTCCGACACGACTGCGGAAGCTCTTGGAAAACTAAAACCGGCCTTCAAGAAGGACGGCGGAACTGTTACGGCTGGAAATGCTCCAGGCGTGAATGACGGTGCGTCGGCTTTGATGGTTACTTCCGCGGCGAATGCAGCGGAACTCGGGGTAGAACCTTTAGGCCGCATCGTTTCCTATGCAGTTTCCGGCATTGAGCCGAAATATATTATGCTCGCTCCGGTTGAAGGCGTCCGGCGGGCGGTCGCAAAAGCCGGCTGGAAGCTCGAAGATGTCGAGCTTTTCGAACTTAATGAAGCTTTTTCAGTCCAGGCTCTCGGCGTCATGAAGGAACTCGGCATCAACCCGGATTTTGTAAATGTTAATGGCGGAGCGGTCGCCATGGGGCATGCGATCGGAAATTCTGGCGGTCGCGTTCTAACGACGCTTCTTTACGAAATGAAGCGGCGCGGGGCAAAACGCGGAGTGGCGGGCCTTTGCCTCGGCGGCGGAAACTCGGTCGCTATGGCGGTCGAAAGGATTTAAAAGGAGGCAGAAGCCTGACCGTCAGGGAGGGCTTTCTTATTTCTTAGCGTTTAAGAAAGCCCTCCCTGACGGTCAGGCTTCCGCCGTAAAATTATATGAATGAGATTATTGGAATTATAGGTGCGGGAACGATGGGCAATGGTGTCACCCAAACTGCCGCAGGCGCGGGCTTCAGCGTCATGATGTGCGATGTTAACTCTGAATTTGTCGAGAAAGGTATTCTGAATATCAGCAGAAGCCTCGATCGTTTTGTAAAGAAGGAAACGATGACAGAAGACGAGAAGTCTTCGGTTTTGAGTCGGATTAAATCTACAACCAACCTCGACGACCTAAAGGACTGTTCATTGATCGTTGAAGCCGCAACCGAAAATTTTGAAGTCAAAAAACATATATTCGGAAAGCTCGACCAGATAACCGGCCCGAATGCAATACTGTCTTCTAACACTTCGTCTATATCGATCACCAAGATCGCCGCCGTCACGAAACGCCCCGACAAAGTCATCGGAATGCATTTTTTCAATCCGGTTCCCCTTATGAAGCTGGTTGAAGTTATCCGCGGAATTGCAACATCCGATGAGACTTACGCGAAAGTAAAAGAGCTTTCAGAAAAACTGGGAAAGGTTCCGGTCGAATGCAACGATTATCCGGGATTCGTTTCAAACCGCGTGCTGATGCCGATGATAAACGAATCGATCTTCGCCCTGCACGAAGGAGTTGCGACCAAAGAATCCATCGACGAGATAATGAAGCTTGGCATGAATCACCCGATGGGGCCGCTCGCACTGGCTGATTTTATCGGGTTGGATGTCTGCCTCGCAATCTTGAATGTCTTGCATGAAGGTTTAGGCGACCCAAAATACCGTCCGTGCCCTCTTTTGAAAAAATACGTCGATGCCGGCTGGCTCGGACGCAAAAGCGGCAAGGGTTTTTACGAGTATTCTTGAGTTCTGAGTTCGCGCTTCAGCATGCTTCTCTTTCAAGCAAAAGACCGGCTGAAGCGCGAACTCAAAACAACAATGCCTCTTCCCGCGTAATACACCGCAAGTCTCCCGGAAAGGAACCAAATATGCGAAAAATATCTGCGATATTGTTGACCTCGATTCTCGCTCTGGCGCTGACCATTACGGCCTTTGGCCAGTTGAAAGTGACGCCGCTGAATATAAAGGAACGCACCTTGCCTAACGGAATGAAGGTAGTTTCGGTTCTGGACAACACCAGTCCCACGGTGGCGATTCATGTCTGGTACGATGTCGGGGGCAAGAACGATCCTATCGGCAAGTCCGGTTTTGCACATATGTTCGAGCATATGATGTTCAAATCTACGAAGAACATGCCGAATGAGAAGCTCGATAGAATGACTGAGGATGTCGGCGGATTTAACAATGCATCGACGCACCCCGATTTTACGAATTATTACGAGGTCGTGCCGTCCAATCACCTTGAGCCGCTGCTGTGGGCTGAAGCCGACCGGATGATAAATCTGAGCGTTGATGACGCCAATTTTAGTGCGGAGCGAAAGGTCGTGCAGGAAGAATTTCGCCAGGGCGTTCTCGCGCAGCCGTACGGACGTTTTTATGAATTTACTAATAGCCTTTCTTATAAGGTACATCCGTATAAACGCGGTGTGATCGGCAATTTGGAAGAGCTTGACGCCGCAACGCCAAAGGACGCCGCCGAATTTTACAAGGATTTCTACCGGCCGGACAATGCCGTTCTGATCGTCGTCGGCGATTTCGACCAGAGGCAGTTCGATGCGTGGACCGACAAGTATTTCGCGGCAATTCCAAAGCCCGCAACGCCGATCAAACGAGTGACCGAGGTCGAACCGGAACGGACAAGGGAAGAAAGATTTAACCAGACCGGCCCGATCGTCCCGTTTCCGGCGGTGTCGATCACATATCTCGCACCGGATTCGAAAAGCGCGGATATTGCCGCTTTGCGGATTGCGTCGACTATTCTTTCCGGCGGCGAAAGCTCACGTCTATATCAGAGCCTGGTTTACAAACAGCAGATCGCTCAGGAAGCCTCATTCGAGGCCGATGTCAGGCTCGACCGCGGGCTGCTGATTTTCTCGGCGATAGCCTCGGAAGGGAAATCCGGCGATGTCCTCGAAAAAGCGTTATTGGCAGAATTGAAAGCGATTCAAACCGCTCCGGTTGCGGCCAGCGAACTTGCGAAGGCAAAAAATCAGCTTATAACCGCCGCCATCCGGCAGCGTGAAAATAACGACGGTAAAGCAATCGTTATCGAGCGGGCAATTGCCTACCAGGGCGATCCGAAAGAAGTTAATTCGGACATACAAAAACTACAGGCAGTGACCGCCGCCGATGTTCAGCGGGTGATGAAAAAATATTTTACCGATAATAATCGCGTCGTGATCCATTACACGCAGGCTGCTGACGCAAGTAAAAAGTAAAAAGGAAAAAGTAGAAATCATGAAAAATCTAATATCCATCAATAAACGCCTCGGGCAAACCGCATTTGCCTTTTTACTTTTTACTTTTTCCTTCTCCGTTGTCTTTGCACAGCCGTCGCCGTCGGCTCCGCGTTCGGGAATTATCCCGGCGGTAAAGGAAAAGAAACTGGCGAATGGATTGACGGTCGCGGTCGTCGAGCGAAAAAATGTCCCGCTCGTCACCGTGCAGTTACTAATTAAAAGCGGGGCATCGTCCGAAGACGCGGCTAAGGCCGGCCTTGCAGACATGACCGCGTCAATGCTCACCAAGGGAACAAAAACCCGCACCGCGACACAGATCGCCGAGCAGATGGAATTTCTCGGCGGCTCGATCAATACCGGAGCCGGCTGGAATAATTCAGTGGTAACGCTCACTGTAACCTCCGACAAGCTCGATCAGGCAATGGCGATAATGGCCGATGTCGTGTTGAATCCGGCTTTCGATCAGAAGGAACTCGATCTGCTCAAATCTCAGGCCTTGGATGGTTTGAAATATAATTTAACGCAGCCGGGATTTTTGGCAACATATGCCGCGAGCAAATATAGTTTTAATGAGCACCCAGCCAGCGGAACGCCTGAAAGCATTGCTGGAATCTCCAGAAGTGTCATAGTAGGTTTCCAAAAACGTAACTACATTCCTAGGTTAGGCGTGCTGGTGTTTACCGGTGACGTAACATCCGTAAAAGCAATTGCCCTCAGTAGTAAGTTTTTCGGACTCTGGAAAAATTCTTCTCGGAAGGAATCCTCCCCTGAGGAAAATCTTGCTGCCGCCCCCCCGAGCTATGATCGCCCACTATTAAAACGAATTTTGGTAGTCGATCTGCCCAACTCGGGCCAAGCTGCCGTAAATTACTCGAAGAGTTTGGATTCAATAAGCCGGGTAAAGGATAATGGTGGTAAGTCATCGTCCAATTTTTTCTTTTATAGTGCAAGCGTTTTAAACTCACTCTTGGGAGGTGGATACTCATCGAGACTTAACCAAGAAATTCGTATCAAACGTGGATTGAGTTATGGGGCGGGGAGTAATTTCGCGTGGCGTGACTGGAAAACTAATTTCGGAACTCATACTCAAACGAAGAACGAATCCGCCGCTGAGGTTACGGAACTGGTTCTAGCGGAAATTAAACGCCTTGTAGATACTCTAGCGACGGATACCGAGCTCTTGCCGAGAAAATCGGTTCTTACGGGTGGTTTTGGACGCAATCTCGAAACGACGGTAGGACTTGCGGGAGCTGTATCTGACCTATATACCTTTGGTTTGCCTGCGAGTGAATTGAATTCATATTCAAGCACGGTGAACTCTATTACGCCAGAGGAAGTTCGTGATTTTGCGACGCGAAACTTATATGGCGGGGACATCATCATCGTCGGTGATTACTCAATATTTAAAGACGATCTGGCGAAGCGTTTCCCGAATATTACTGTAGATGTCATCAAGGCGAGCGAACTCGACCTAAGCAAGGGCAATTTGCGGAAGTAGTACGTTAAGGGAGTTTCTCAACTGTCGGTGATCCGACAGTTGAGGTATTGCTTTAATGTTCAGAGTGCAAACTTCAGTTTGTTTCTTCGTTCAGTCAAAGACACGCTGAAGCGTGAACTCTAAACTTAAAACTGGTAACTTATAGAAGTTACCGGTTTTTTTATTGTCTCCGAATTCCTATGCACAAGAATCTTCGTTCGTTTATCGACAGTCTTCGCGATGAAAACGAACTTACTGAGATAAATGCCCAGGTCGATCCGTATCTTGAGATCGCCGAAATACACCGCCGCGTGATCGAATCGCAGGGCAAGGCTTTGCTGTTTACAAATGTAAAGGGTTCAAGCTTTCCCGTCGTGACCAATCTTTTCGGGACGATAAAACGTATCGAATTGGGATTCGGCCGCAAACCGAAGGATTTCGTAAAACGAGCGGTCGAAATGACTGAAATTCTATTGCCGCCGAAGCCGAAGAAGCTGTGGCAATACCGCGACATGGCTTTCTCGGCCCTAAAACTCGGCACAAAGAAGGTCCGCAAAGCGCCGATTCTCGATTCCGTTAATAACCCAGCCGATCTCGACAAACTTCCGCTGCTCCAACTTTGGCATGAGGACGGCGGGCATTTCATTACGCTGCCGCTCGTTTATACCGAAAGCCCGACTTCCGGCAAAAGCAATCTCGGCATGTACCGCATCCAGCGGTACGATTCGCTGTCGACAGGAATCCACTGGCAGATCGGCAAAGGCGGCGGATTTCATTATTCTGAGGCCGAACAACAAAACAAACCGCTTCCGGTAACGATATTTCTCGGCGGTGCACCGGCGATGATACTTTCGGCGATCGCTCCGCTGCCGGAAGATGTGCCGGAATTGATGCTTGCGTCCTTGCTTGCGGACGGAAAGATAGCCTCTGTCGAAAATCCACTCGGCCCCAACCATCACCGCCTGATCGCCGAAGCCGAATTCGCCATCTGCGGCAGCGTTGCCCCGCACATCCGCAAACCGGAAGGCCCGTTCGGCGATCATTACGGGTATTATTCACTAGTTCACGATTATCCGGTTTTCAATGCCGAAGCCGTTTTCCACCGCAAAGACGCCATCTATCCCGCCACGGTCGTCGGCAAGCCGCGGCAGGAAGATTTTTATATCGGCGATTACTTGCAGGAATTGCTATCGCCGTTGTTTCCGCTGGTGATGCCTGCGGTGCGCGATCTGTGGAGCTATGGCGAAACCGGTTTTCATTCGTTAGCGGCAGCCGTTGTGCGTGAAAGATACGCCCGCGAAGCTCTTTCCGCCGGTTTCCGCATACTCGGCGAAGGCCAGTTGGCATTGACCAAATTTCTTCTTCTGACAGACAAGCCGCAGGACCTTCGCGACTTCAAATCTCTGTTCGAGCACATCCTCGCCCGCGTCGAGTGGCAGCGTGACCTGTTTATCTTCAGCCAAACGGCGTTCGATACGCTCGATTATGCAAGCGGAAAGATAAATCACGGCAGCAAGGCGATCCTGATGGGATTGGGCGACGCGAAAAGGGAACTGCCGCGAAACGTTCACGGAGAATTGCCGATAGGAATTAAGCGTGCCGAAGTTTTCTGCGGCGGCTGCGTTGCCATCCAAGGCGATGCTTACGAAAACGATCCTACGCTGGGAGAGCTTATTGCACGATCAGGCAAATTCGACGATTGGCAAGTCGTCGTTATTCATGACAACGCCGATTACGCGAAGTCAGCAGAGAAATTCCTGTGGGCGACTTGGACGCGTTTCAATCCCGCGACGGATATATATGCCAAAGAAGTAACCTTAAAAAACAATCATATCGGCTACGCAGCTCCAATCGTCATCGACGCGCGGATGAAGCCCTGGTATCCGAAAGAAGTCGAGCCGCGTGAAGACATAGTGCAGCTTGTCGACAACCGCTGGCGCGAATATTTTCCGGTGTAATGGGACATTCGATTGGCATTATTCGTGTTGTTTAGTGTATTTTTGTCGTTCCAGCTCCTTGTTCTAAGACGGAAGCCCCAAAAATACACGAAATCACACTAAAAGCTGTCGCAACTAGATAGATTGAAAAATAAAACCGTCAAACTGACCGCCATTCTTACCGTCACCGCGTTGATTTGTCTTGGATATGCGTATTTCATCGAACCGCATCGCCTCGTCGTCAATCAAAAGCAAATTAATATTAAAGGTTGGAACCCCGCGTTCGACGGTCTGCGGATCGCGGCGATATCGGATATTCACGCGGGTTCGAACGGCGTCGATGAAGCCAAGCTGCGGCAAATTGTCGAGATGACGAACGCCTTGAATCCCGACATTATCGTCCTGCTCGGTGATTTTGTTTCGCAGGAAAGTAGAGATGGTCCGGTTCATCAACGTGCATTGAAAATGGAGCCGGCCCTTATCGCCGGGAATTTGACGGGTTTAAGAGCGAAGTACGGTGTTTTCGTAGTACTCGGCAATCATGACGAGTGGCATGGGGCAAATGCCATTGCAGCCGCGTTTACCGCAATCGGTTACAAAGTCCTGAACGGTGAGCTCGCGACGGTTGAGAAGGATGGGCAGCAACTGCGAGTTTTAGGTTTGAAGGATCACACAATGATAAAGACGTGGGAAGCTTACAGTAAGGACGCGAAAGAAATTCTCGCGTCAACCGAAGGCACTGGCGATGTTCTCGTCCTGCAGCACAGCCCGGACGTTCTCGAAACGATCACAGGTGATCTCGCAATTTCAAATGATCTAAAGCTTATGCTTGCCGGACACACGCATGGCGGGCAGGTTTGGCTGCCGGTGTTCGGTTCGCCGGTCGTGCCGTCTTCGTACGGGCAGAAATACGCGTTCGGGCATGTGAAGGATCGCGGGTTGGATATGTTCATAACGACCGGAATCGGGACAAGCATTCTGCCGTTCCGTTTCCTGGTCCCGCCGGAGATCGCGGTGCTAACGATTCGCTCGGAATAACTTAAAAAATTCTTAACAATTGCCTCCAGCTTTAGCTGGAGGATGGATGTTCCAAGGATTTCGGGCTTTAGCCCAATTATTACTGCATAGGTATTGGGCTAAAGCCCGGTTTTATTTTTGAGAATGTTCCTCCAGCTAAAGCTGGAGGCAATTTAAAGATAACAAAAGAGTTCGGGCAGAATCCCCGGCAACCTACTTCAACATAGCCTCAACTCTTTTCAAATCACCATTGTTCTTCGCCGGTGTCAACCCGAGGATTTCGCACATTAATTCATAGACGTGAACGTTCTCGAATGCTTCTACGGTACGCCGCTTCTTAAAAGCCTTGCCGTGTCCAACAAATATCGCCCGCATCGACTCATACTTATTGTCATAACCGTGAGCGCCCTTGATCTGCCCAAAATCGGCGCGTTTCTTTTGCCCTTCGTAACGCTCGCGGCTGGTCATAAACCAACCCTCATTCGCCGAGCAAACGACCGGAGCGATTCGCGAACTGTCGCGGTAATGCAGGCGTTCGGGAATCTCACGTCTACGCCAGCAAACTGCGTGTTGGATCGGCCTTAGCCCAGTCATAATTTCGTCCTCCATTCCCGGTTTCGGAAATATCTGATAAATTTCGCCCGTCGTCAGCACGCGTTCGGTTTTACTGCTGTCTAAATAATCGTCCATCACGATTGCGTTTCGCTGATCCACCGGTGCCATGCCGTGATCGGACGTGATGATCAGATTAACCTTCTTCTCGATCTTGCGCGCCCTCAGCCCGTCCATCAGCCGCTTGATATTCGCATCGACCTTTAGCACCGCGCTCTTGTTCTCAAGGCTGTCCGGCCCGAAACCGTGGCCCGCATCATCGACATCGCTGAAATAGAGCGTGTAAATCGTCGGGCGTTCGCTCGGCGGGAGGTCGAGCCAGCTTAGAACTGTGTCAACTCGCTCCTCATTCGGTATCTTTCCGTCGTACTGTTTCCAGAAAGTCGGCCGCCGTCCGGCAATTTCCGCTTCGGTTCCCGGGAAAAAGAACGCGCCCGCACGCTGATTCTGCTTCTCAGCCGTTACCCAGATCGGTTCGCCCAACCACCACCGAGTGTTCTGCACCTCTTCACGGTTGTTCAGCCGGAACGTCACGCCGAAATCCCAGATATTGTTCTCGACAATGCCGTGATGCTCCGGATAAAGTCCGGTCGCGACCGTATAATGATTGGGAAACGTCTTTGTCGGGAACGATGGCACCATCCATTTTGCCCGGACGCCATCGCGGGCGAGCTTATTCAAAGTTTCAGGCTGAAACTTCTCGAAATAATCGTAACGAAACCCGTCGATAGAGATCAAAATTACCGTCGGTTTGAGGTCTTTAACCGGTTTTTGTGCTACTGCAAAGTTGCAGGCGACGAGCAGCAGCGTGATGATTAACGTATATCGAGCAATGTTCGGCGTTTTCATTTTAATTATAGTTATATTTGTGCAAATGGACTTATACGAAGCTTTCCTATACTATACCGACGATTCCCGGCATACATAATCCAATCAGGAGAATTCAATGAACAAAATAATGTTGACCATTTCCTCGCATCTATCCGTCATTCTCATCATGATTGTCGGCCTTGCATGCGGTAGCAGCAC
>JANMSP010000355.1:0-5862 GCA_031389475.1 Pyrinomonadaceae bacterium | reverse complement strand
CCTTGCTAACGCGCGGGCTTCCGCATTGAGCCTCTATTATTTTAGTGTGTTACGGTAACTTAGTTTACACAGCACTAGTCTCGTTCCGTGCCTTTTTGCGTTCTTCGCGGTTTTAATTTGCGGCTTTGCGTGAGGAAAAAGAGATTTCACGCAAAGCCGCGAAGGACGCAAAGCAAGATTAACAAGAACGAGTAAGAACACGGATTCTCTGCTGAATTCCTAAAAAACAACCTATTTACAGACCTTCAGAGTCCAAACGGCTGTCTGAACTCTGAAGGGTTAGAACTAATATGTATTGCCCGAAAGTTAAATATGCCTAATCAAGCGGCACGGGCATACGTTTTCTCCGTTGTTGCGTGAAGGCCGGAGCCGACTGCATCCGCGGCGAGTTCCGCGTAGCAGTCGCAGGCCAGCTTTTCCAATCTCGCACGATCACGGATCGAAATGCCGCCGCGAGAGTAATCGATTATCCCATTCTTTCTCAGTTCGAGCGCAATATAGGTTACGCTTGGCCGGTAAACACCCAGTATTCTAGCGATCTCTTCATGCGTAAGTTTTAAAAGATCCCGCTGCGTCCGGTCCTGCAGCATAAGCAGCCAGCTGCAAAAACGCTTCTCTACCGAGTGATACATATTGCATATCGCCTTCTGCGAAATTTGGCGGATATAATGATTCAGATGGCTATACATCAACAGCATCATCGCCGGATTCGCCGCGATCTGACGTTTCATAACTGAAGTCTCGACTTTGAGTGCCGTTCCCGTATGCGATACTTCCGCGCAATTAGCGGCGAGACAAGGGCCAAAGAGCGAAGGGATGCCGAGAGCTCCCTCTCTGCCCGTTATCGCGATCTCGACCATCCGGCCGTCTTCCAGCAAACGAAACTCGGAGATCACGGCCGTTTCCGGGAAATAAATATACTCGACCGCATCGTCCTGTTGAAACAAGAATTCGCCTTTCGTCAGAATCGAATGTTTAACCGGCAAAGGAAATTCTCCGGCGGAGGCTTCCAGCAATGATCTAACGAGGACGTTCGAAGTCATTGTGCCATCGTACTTTGCTGTAAAGCCCAGCCGTTTCGTTCGCCCGTAGTTGGCGTCCATATATGCTCCAGGCGGCCGGGTGTCGGTTCGCGTGTAATCCTGTCCGGTGTTTGATACTTGCATTTGTTTAATTCCCTGTTTGTTCGTTCGTTTATGCGCCTTCGCGAATTACAAGCATGACGCGCTCATGCGGCGAGTAATTATCGTTTTCGAATGCACGGGCCATGTGAACTTTGGTTTTGCATCGGGCACTACCCGAATTCGAATCGAGGGTAAAGCTGTCGACCGCTTTACGACTTCGGACAAACGAATAAAACTGCAGACGGAAATCCGGAAAGTCGGCGAATCCACTGACATCCTCGAAAAAATTCCTGCCCACCAATTCAGGACGGGTCGACGGCCGTGATGTACCGTCATGGGAATAGAGAATTGTGCCGTCATCGCCAAGGTCGTATAACCCGTAAAGGTCCGTCGAATTCGCCATTTCGTTCCTCCGTTTCAGATATTTATACCTATCCGGAATAGATGTCCATTAATTCGAACTTTTCTTCCACCGTTTCGCGAACACTTAAAACATTTCGGGAATCGGAATCAAGAGGCTATGTTTCGTTATTCTGCGGACGTTACTCTCTTAAGTTGAAAACCGCCGATCGCGACGGCTCATCCCGCCTTTAGCCATTGCCTGTATGATATTTAAGGAGTATTACAAAGATGATCTTAAGGAAATATCGGGAGATTAATGTATTCGATTAGGGAAAATCCCTACGTAATGCGGAATACACTACGGAAAGTGAAAAAAGGGTGAATACCGGTATTTCGATACTCACCCCAACGTAGTCTGATTAAACCGTCTTTCGCCTATCTGCGGTAATTCTCAGAAAAAAACATGCTTGATATCTAGATATTGCCACTGATGCGGTTATAGGAGATATAGGAGAATTCGGAAACATTAATAGGGAATATCCCTATTAACGGAGCAGCCGACTGGAGCGCAAGCGTCCCGCTTGCCAGCGAGTCTTCGAAGCGAACAGACCTTTAGCGTCAAAAGAGTTCAGGCGGCGGCGTAACTGCGTAGGCGACTCCGCAGACAAGCGAAACTCTTGCGCTCCAGTCATTTCAGGTACGCACTGCTGAATTTCCAGTCCGACCTTTTCCCGCATAATCCTGCCTTTACTGGATTTTCTTCGATATAGTCAATTACATTAACAAAATGTTCGTGGTTTCTTAAGTATCTGTCGAACGATTCGTGTTGCCAAAACTGACCGCTTTTCTTGAGGATTTTATTCGATTCGTGTGCGGTATAAGATTTAATCGAGTGGAGAAGATTGGAGAGTTCCTGATCCTTTAATGGTGTAAGAAGAACATGAACGTGATTGGGCAATCACCCAAGCAGTCAATTTGTAGCTCCTCGCATGGTGAAATAAAAGTGAATCTTGTATCATGAGAGCGACTTCAATGTTTTTTAGCCTGCACTCGCCAAACCCGGAATCGAGGTATTTCTCCACATCTTTGCGAAATTCGATATCGTCAGGCACTTCGCTACGCCATTTTTCAAGTTTCTCTCGCGGCATCGAATCGCAAAGCCGAAAGGTAATAAATTGCGAAATTTCGCCGCCGTCAAAATGAGGTATATACCCTCGTTCGTACCAGCCGTATATTGAACCTTCATCCTTGGGCTTAAAGTTATAATTCACCATGACTGGGGCGTACGCGTCCCGCTTGAGAGCGGAATCTGCGAACGCGTTTCATTGCCGCAACTTTGGTTTCCTGCATAAGATTTACTCGCTTCGAAGACTTGCTCGCAAGCGGGACGCTTGCGCTCCAGCCTAATTGTCTTGCAGCCAGTTTTGCAGGATAGCGTAGCGGACGATGTCTATACGGCTCGTTATGCCGAGTTTGCGCATTGCGTTCGCTTTGTGAGCTTCGACGGTTTTGACGCTGAGGTCGAGCCTTACTCCAATTTCCTTGTTGCTGTATCCGAATGAGATCAGCCGCAGCACTTCGCCTTCACGGTCGGTGATCTCGCCTTTGGTTTCACCGCGAAGCGAAGCTGCCCGGCTTGCATAACCGCCCATTACCTTTCGCGTCAGCGCCGGGTCGAGATACGAATTCCCTGCTCCGACCGTGCGGATAGCGTTGATGAGTTCCGTAGGTGCGCTTTGCTTCAAAACGTAACCGTTCGCCCCGGCGGTAATTAATTGTTGTAAGTATCCGTCATCCGTATGTCGTGTCAGCGTGAGGATCTTTATTGTAGGAAAACCTGCACGAAGCTTCTTTGTTGCCTTTAAGCCGTTCAGCTCAGGCATCGAAATATCCATTACCACGATATCAGGCGACAGCATTTGAACGGCGGCTATCGCCTTGTTTCCGTTCTCCGCCTCGCCGATCACTTCCATGTCAGGCTGGGCGTTCACCAGCATTTTTATTCCCTCGCGGACTGTAAGATGGTCTTCCGCAAGTAGGATGCGAAGTTTCTCAGGCATTATAGCTCTCCATGCGAATCCTTTTTCCTGTAGAGGTTTCTAGGGCAAATAATAGAATATTTATCGGTAGTCTATACCTCACGGCGGCAATAGCAAAGTTAAAAGGTCACATTCAGGCCGGAAAGCAGGATTATTACAATCTCAAACCGAAGCGATCCGACCTTTATACCGGGCCGCCCGTCCGATTGTACCGCCATCGTAAAGCCTGAATATCACTGTAATGTAGTCCGCAGTACGGACAGTATGCGGCAGGTCCAATAAAATCTTATTGGTAGACAATAAAATGTCCGAAACAAGGTGGGCCGCGGGAAAGCTTAAACGCGTTTCCGCGGCTCAGGGTTTTTATTCGAGTCAGTACCGGGAGCGATAGCGATTAGTCCCCAGGTCGCTACCGCTCTCGGTTCTGACAGGAATAAGAACCCAGTCGCTATCGCTCCCGGTAGTGACCCATCCGCTAATAACTTTTCCGGGTATGTACATTTCAGTACAGACGATCTTCTCAATCTGTAATAACTTCTAAACACTGTCGGCGGTTACGCAAGCTCCGGGTGGAATCCAGGCCATGCCCCAAGCTTCGGATCGCGTCCCAACTAATTTGACCGCCGGCGATTAACGAAAAGGCGTCACTGATTACAAGCAGTGACGCCTTTTCGTATCGTGATAGATCGTTCTATTTTTCCGGTTTGATGACTGTCGTTTAAAGGCTGGAAAAGACGATAATTACGCCTTCCCAAAACGTAATGATCGTCTTTTCCTTCATCAAAACATCTTAGCTGGCACTTTAATGTAGTGATGATTCTTATGCGGCCGAGTGTCAAGCGAGTACATCGTACCGAATAGAATTGTCTCCTGACAATCATAGTTTCGCCGCTGCCATACACATCGTCCGTATTCCAACATACAAATATTGAAAAAAAATGTTTTATCGTAAGATGTTCAGACTTTTTCCGACTTATTCGTAATTGGTGGTGTAAATTCACCGCTTAGGGATGTAGTGAGCATAAACGTGGAGCGGTCTATTGTACATTTGAGTACGCAAATTGCAACTCGTCCAAGAAAGTCAGTATTTCGTATCAGATGCATACAGATTTCCCGATTAGGAGAAAAATATGAAGGGCGGAGTGAAATTATTAGGACATTCGGTTCATCCGATTTTAATTGTATTCCCACTTGGATTATTGGCGACCGGCGTCGTCTTTGACGTCATATATCTCGTTGGCGGAAACCGCACCTTTGCGACGGTTGCTTACTGGATGATCGCTTCGGGCATCATTGGTGGAATACTTGCGGCTGCATTCGGCTGGCTGGACTGGTTCGCGATTCCGTCGGATACGCGGGCGAAACGGGTTGGGCTGATCCACGGATTAGCCAACGCGACCGCGCTGGTGATCTTTGCGGCAAGCTGGTGGCTGCGATATGGAACCGAAACAGATCCGCCGATGACCGCTCACGTTTTGTCATTCCTGGGTGCGGGCCTTGCTCTTGTCGGCGGATGGCTCGGCGGCGAACTGGTAGAACGGCTCGGCGTCAGCGTCCACGAAGGCGCGAACCTCAACGCCCCGAGTTCCTTATCTACCGAACCGCCGATTGCGGTGGACAAAGTTTACGCGGAGAAGTGAATTGGTAGCTGGGTCGGGAGCGATAGCGATTGGGTTCTTTCTAGGGATGGAGATATATGGCAGTTAAATTAAGAAATGTAAACGAACAAGTCATCGTCCTTACGGGCGCGACCAGCGGAATCGGTCTGGTGACAGCTAGGCTGGCTGCGAAACGAGGTGCAAAATTGGTTCTGGCCGCACGGAACGAAGAGGCCTTAAAGAAATTGACCGATGAGATAAATCAGACGGGTGGTGAGGCAATGTTTGTCGTCACTGACGTCGGAAAAGAAGAAGATGTGACGCGCCTCGCTAACGAAGCGGTCAACAAATTCGGCAATTTCGATACATGGATAAACAACGCCGGGGTTTCGATCTACGGAAAGCTCGAAAAAATTCCGGAGGAAGATTCGCGACAATTATTCGACACCAATTTTTGGGGCGTTGTCAACGGCTCGCTCGTCGCGGCAAGGCATTTAAAGCAGTTCGGCGGAGCGATCATAAATGTCGGCAGCACGCTGTCCGATCGGGCGATACCGCTTCAGGGAATGTACTGCGCATCGAAACACGCAGTCAAAGGCTTTACCGATGCACTTCGTATGGAACTGGAAGCAGACGGCGCACCGATCTCCGTCACGCTTGTAAAACCGGCAGCCATAGACACACCCTATAAAGATCATGCAAAGAACTATCTCGGCGTTCAGCCCGAAAATCTGCCGCCTGTCTATGCACCTGAAACCG
>JANMSP010000349.1:0-3736 GCA_031389475.1 Pyrinomonadaceae bacterium | reverse complement strand
CCATATCCCGGCATCCATCGTCTCGGACGGTGTTACGATTCTTTCAAATGCCTGGAATGATGGACAAAGCTTTAGAAGTCCGGTTACTGCACCATTTGACCAAACCGCCCGTGTTGCATCGACCACTCAAATGAGGTTCGCAATGATCTCCGGCGACACTATTGCCTCCAGTACTTCGGCACCTAATCAGGGCGGTATTTCACCGAAGCTAAATGGTGGCGTCCATAACTTCAAGAGGTTCCTGGAAAAATGGGATAACGCGGGTATCCGGTTGGATTATTCGGGCTCGTTAATCAACCTTTACAATTCACGTAACAACAATGGTTCGTTCAAATGCTGTAACACAGTTTACAATCCGCCGATTCGTAATTGGGTATTCGACAGCACTTTCCTCGATCCCGGACGACTGCCGCCTGGAACACCGTATTTCACCTATGTACAAACGACGGGCTTTCAGCGTACCAATGACTAAAGCCATTAGATTAGGAATAGCAAAGCCGGCATTTCGCCGGCTTTACTATTTTAAGCTATGATTACGCAGTTTTGTGCTTTAGCGCGAGTTTGATGAAATTCTCGAACAGGATGCGGCCGTCGCGGGATTCGTTTGGGTGTTCCCAGCGGGTTGGGTTTTTTGACCAGTCTTCGAAAGATTTTTCTAGGTGAAACTGGACGGAATAGATCATCTGGCCGTCCGAGGCTTTGGCCATCATCTGATTTTTGCAGAGGTAGGATGTAGCCAGCAGCTTGAAGCCATCGGGCACGCCTTCGACCTGGACGCCGTGATTTTGCCAGACGCGTAAGATGTCGTCTTCCTTTGTATAAACCTGCCAGACACCGGACGATTCGTCGCGGTTGCCGTCGAAGATCGGATCGGCATCGTCCACGATCTTGACGAAGCGGTACTGATACTCGACCAGCCTGTCCGTGCGTTTTTCCGAAAGCTCAAGATCGTCGAGAGTTTTTAGTTTAGACCCGAATGCAGCGGCCACCAGTTGATGCGAGCCGCAGATCGCAAGCACCGGAATTTTTGTCTTTCTAATAAACGCGAAAAATTTCTCGAGCTGCTCCGGATTGTAGTAATCGAAATCGCTGAACGTACCGCTCATCACGATAGCGTCAGGCTGAAAGGCATCGGCGGCTTCCGCCACCTCGGAGAGATGAACGGTGAGCGTTTTCGGATTCTGGACCAGCCGCAGCACGTTATTGGCGATATTGTTGCACGCCATTGACGATACGCGGCGTTCGAACTTGAGCTTGCCTTCGGTCGTGCCGTTCCAATCGGTCGCGGCGAGCGGCGAGAGGTCGGATTCGTAACGCAACAGGCTGTTTACGATCAAAACGCGTGCGTGAACAATTCTTTTTTCAATCGGTTCATAGCGGCAAAAAGTCCGCTTGTTATACGGGAAGGGTAACTCTTCCGAAACCGATGGTGCTATGGCTGCATCGAACATAATCGTTAATTCTATGTGAAATTGCCGCAAAATCGAAACTGCAATTTCCTAAACTTTGATGATTATATCAAGTTTTCCTTTGCTTGGTCGATTGTTTGAATTCGGGCATCAGTTCACCGGCACCGATCTTGGCTACCTCCGAGCGGATCTCGGCGATCAACTTTGTGCGGAGTCTCTTCTTTGCGGGCGGCAGTTTTTTTTTGGAGCTTTCTTTCAGGATCAATAACAGCTTCTGCCAAGCTTCCTCAAATTCATCGGCGATTACCGAGATTTTTGTTATGTCGTAGGGAATGGCAACGTGCATGCAGCCGATTCGAGCAAAGACCCGAAGGTAGCGTGCTGTCGCCAGGTCCGGGCAGGCAAAACGATTTTTCTTGACCTTTAATTCGATTCCGAGAAGTGTATGCAGGATCTCGGCGGTATTTTCACGCTCCGGCACTTTCAACTCAACCGAACGGGTCCGCTGGGTACGAACCTTTTCGCTGTAAATGAGAGGTATCCACACATCACTTAATTGTTCGCGAATGCCGGGAGTTTTATCCATGTTAGATGGGTCGGAACCCGGTCGCTATCGCTCCCGGTACTGACTCGGAATACCAATTAATCCGATTACTTTACACGGCTGATCGCGGGCATCGACTGCGAGAATTTCTCGATCACGCTGTCGCTGAATATTCCGAAGTAGAAAACGCCGAGGACAGTTATCAAAAGAGCTGCTCCAAGAGCGACAGGCATTTTTGGCTCGCTCCAAGAGGTTGTCCGTTCGCGGAAGAACATAACGACGATAAGCCGCAAGTAATAATATGCAGAAATCGCAGTGTTCAAAACGGCCGCGACAACGACCAAAGTAAGAAGTGTGTTCCCTGCCTCAAGCGCTGGGCGGAAAACAAGAACTTTGCCCATGAAACCCGCCGTCAGCGGCAATCCTAAAAGGCTGAGCATGAACAACGACAAGGTAAACGCCAACACCGGCGATTTGAACCCGATGCCGTTGTAATCCTCGATCTCCGTCCTGCGGTCGTTTTTCTGGCCGAGGAACGTGATTATCGCGAATGCACCGAGATTCGTAATCGCATAGGTCAGCATGTAAAACGCGACCGACGCAATGGCTTCGTCGCGAGCCTGTGGGCTTTTCGCCGCTCCTGCGCCGATAAATCCGACGAGCGCATATCCGGCATGAGCAATCGACGAGTACGCGAGCATCCGCTTAATATTGTTCTGCATTATCGCCGCGACATTTCCGACGGTCATCGTCAGAATCGCCATTACGGCCAATGCGGTGATCCATGTATCGTGAAGATAACCTGAAGCCTGAACACCAGCGACGAGCGGAAAACCGAGCACGAACACGCGAAGGAATGACGCAAACGCAGCGGCTTTCGGCCCAGCAGCCATAAAACCTGTAACGGGACTCGGAGCGCCTTCGTAAACATCAGGTGTCCAGATATGGAAAGGAACGGTCGCAACCTTAAAGCCGAACCCAATTATCAGCATAGCCGCTCCGATAAGCAGGAGCGCCGGAAAATTCGGATCGGCAACTTTCGCCGCGATCTCCGTAATGTTCGTCGATCCGGTAGCACCATAAATAAGCGCCATTCCGTAAAGTAAAAACGCCGACGCAAACGAACCGAGAATGAAATATTTCATCGCCGATTCATTCGATTTCAAATCGCCTTTCCGCAAACCGGCCATGACATAAGTAGCAATAGAAAGCGTTTCCAAACCAAGAAATATTATGACCAGATCGTTGCCCGACGCCATCAGCATCATCCCGAATGTCGCAAACATCAGCAAGGCGTGATATTCGCCGACCGGTACTTCTTCATTTTCAACCCATACGGTCGAGATCAATATCGTCAACGCCGAGACAAGCAGAAACACGAATGAAAAGCCCATCCGCAAATTATCATGTGCGATCATGCCGTTCCAGGCACCCGCGGAATAGGTTCCGCCCGTCCACATTAGCGCAAGAAAGACCGCGGCTACCGCAAGGCCGATAAGCGAAACAATCCCTGTAACATTTCGCTGTTTCGGGAAAAAACTGTCGTAAACCATCACGATCACGCCAACGAGAGCGACGATCAATTCAGGTAGAATGATCGAAACATTGGTGTTTGGGTTTACTAACTCTGCAAATAAAATTATGTTCATTAAACTAAGGTTTTGGTATCGACAAGTTCCGGCAAATTTTCTTAGCTAAAAGGTTGGGTATTTCCGTATGTCTCGGTACGGCTTCGGTAGCACCAGACTGCGGATTGCACCAAAGCGAATGCTCTCTTCCTTCG
>JANMSP010000302.1:0-13710 GCA_031389475.1 Pyrinomonadaceae bacterium | reverse complement strand
GAGGACGGCAACCTAACCGGCGGCCCAATCACCGAAGGCTCGGTCGATTCAACCATCGGCGTACATTTCACACTCGAACCCGGCGGCGAATACACATTTTATTATTGGATCGCCGCCGCGACATCCTACGAAGAAGCCGCTAAGCTCAACCAACATACTCTTGAGCGCCGGCCGCAGCGATATATCGAGCAAACCGAAAATTATTGGCGTGCATGGGTCAATAAAAACGAAACGGATTTCGCCGATCTTCCGCAAAACATTGTCGATCTGTTCAAACGCTCGCTCCTCATCGTCCGCACGCAGATCGATAACGACGGAGCTATTCTCGCCGCCAACGATTCCGACGTAACGGAACGGGCGACGGACCATTACAGCTACCTCTGGACACGAGACGGAGCATTCGTCGCAAACGCGCTCGACCTCGCCGGTTTTTCACACTTGGCTCGAAAGTTTTTCGATTTCGCCGCCAATATCGTTCATCCGAACGGCTATTTTCTTCAGAAATATAACGCCGACGGCACGGTCGCATCGGGCTGGCATTCCGCCTGGGATGCTCACGGGCAAAAACAGCTTATACCGATCCAGGAAGATGAAACCGCACTTGTCCTTTGGGCGTTGTGGCAGCATTACGATAAATACCGCGACATCGAATTCGCAAACCGCATGTACCGGCGCCTGGTCATTAACTGCGCGGATTTCATGGTCGATTTCCGCCATCCGGAGCTGAAGCTGCCGAATCCGAGTTGGAATCTGTGGGAAGACCGGCGTGGAATTCACACTTTCACTTGTTCGACGGTCGTCGCCGGACTGCGTGCCGCAGCTAAATTTGCCCATCTCTTTGCGGACAATGACCGGGCAGATAAATATGAAGCAGTGGCGGACGAGATCGTCGAGGCAATGAAGCAGCACCTGTACAGCCATGAAATCGGGCGTTTTCTCCGGTCATTGCAATTTCATGACGACGACCGTTACGAAGCCGACACAACAATCGATGCTTCCCTTTTCGGGATATTTTACTTCGAATGTTTTCCGATTGATGACGAGATGGTCACGAATACAATGGCTGCTATCGAGGAAAAACTTTCAGTCGGCAACGGCATCGGACGATTTGAGAACGACGGCTATATGAGAACTTCTGATGATAGCAATCCCTGGTTTATTTGCACTTTGTGGATGGCGGATTATTATATCGCCCGCGCCAAGACAAAGAATGATTTGGCGAAGGCTCTCGAAATACTCGAATGGACAGCCGAAAAAGCGCTGCCGTCTGGCGTTCTGGCGGAACAGTTGGATCCGGTCACTGGCGAGCATGTTTCAGTATCACCGCTGACATGGTCGCATTCGACATTTGTTGCGACAGTAATGAACTATTTGCAGAAACTTCGTCAAGTCGATTAGAAAAGGGTAGAATACGTCAAGAGGTTAGAAAATGGAAAAAACGGTTGATGCTACATTTGATGGAGAGGTTGTTCGACTCGAAATACCGATAAATTTGGCTCCCAATACGAAAGTCAAGGTTTTGTTCGAGGACTCGGATAGCTCGGAAGAACCGTATCACTTTTTGAGAATGGCTAGATCCTTAAAATTACGCGGACCAAGCGATTTTTCCGAGAATCTTGACGAATATCTTTATGGGGGCAAATCAATTCCCGATGAAGAATAGGTTGCTTCTGGATACCTCTTACGCGATTGCATTGTCCGTAATTGACGATCAACATCATCAAGAGGCGTTGAATCTTGCTGAGAAAATCGAAGCCGATCGGACTCCTCTTATCACAACTCAGGGTATTCTCCTCGAAATTGGAAATTCTCTTTCAAAAAGAAATTTACGAACAGGTGCTGTTGCCCTCCTCGAGTCAATACAAAAAGATAGAAACATTTATATCGTTTCACTGAGTCCCAGCCTTTTCGATAGAGCCTTCACGCTTTTTCGAAGCAGGGCCGATAAAGAATGGGGTTTGGTAGATTGTATTTCTTTCGTAGTGATGGAAGAACACGGAATCGATGACGCTCTAACTGCTGATGAGCATTTCGTGCAAGCCGGATTTCGGGCCTTGTTGCGAAAAAACTAATTCAAATTATGCGCAAAGCAAAAATTCTGGCCACGCTCGGCCCGGCGTCGAATACACAGGCGATAATCGAGACGATGATTCAGTCCGGCGTTAATGCCGTTCGCATTAATATGTCGCACGGAACTCAGGAAGAGCATACCGAAAGCATAAAAAATGCCCGCGCCGCTGCCAATGCCTTGGAAACGCCGCTTTCTATTCTGGTCGATCTTTCGGGGCCGAAAATCCGGACTCGGACTTTGAAAGATGCTCTGCCGGTCGAATTGGTCGTTGGAGAAGAATTTATAATTACATCGCGCGACATCGTCGGCGGCAGCGGTGCAGTATCTACGAATTTTACGGAACTACCGCAAGTCGTCAGCCCCGGCACGACCATCCTGATCGATGACGGAGCTCTTGAAGTCGTCGTAGAGAGCGTGTCCGATACAGATGTGCTCTGCCGCGTTGTTGTCGGCGGCTGGCTGAAGGAGAGAAAAGGCATCAACTTGCCGAATACGCCACTGCCGATTCCTTCGATGACTGAGAAGGACCATATCGATTTGATCTGGGCAATGGAACAGAATGTCGATTATGTCGCCCTATCATTTGTCCGCAAGGCCGAAGACTGCCGCGAGGTAAAAGACATTATCAAGAAGCTGAATAAGCGAGAAATGGGTCGCGCACTTCTGGTTGCCAAGATCGAAAAAGCCGAGGCTATCGAAAATCTTGATGAAATAATGATCGAAACCGACGGTGTAATGGTCGCCCGCGGAGATCTTGGTGTCGAAACAAGTGTCGAACTGGTGCCAGTTTACCAAAAGCGAATCATCGAAAAAGCGGTCGCGAATGACAAATTCGTAATTACAGCAACGCAGATGCTGCAATCGATGATCGACAGCCCGCATCCAACACGGGCCGAAGCATCTGACGTCGCCAACGCCGTCTGGGACGGCAGCGACGCAGTTATGCTTTCCGCCGAAACGGCCACCGGCAGCTATCCTATCGAAACGATCCGAACAATGGCGAGAATTATCGACGCCGCCGAGACTGTAAAGCCGGAACAGCTCAGAAAGCCCCCGAAATTTTCTCAGCCTCCCTCCGGGCGGACGAGTCAGGCTTTGTGTAAGGCCGCCGCCTACGCCGCAAAGGAAACACTCACGGAAAAAGTTGCTGTATTTACCGAGTCCGGTTTAATGGCGCGCCGTTTGTCCAGCATTCGTTCCGGCCTGCAAACCTTCGGTCTTACGACGTCCGCCGACGCCTGCAACCAGCTCGCAATGATTTGGGGAGTGCAGCCTTTTTATCACAAGGCGGTATGGCAAAGTGGTGAAACCGGGGAGATTGGCAGCCAAACGATGTTTGATCTTAGCAGCGGCGGAGCTGATGCGACGGAAGAATTACTGAAGATCGGGGAACAGACGATGCTCGACGCAGGTGTCGTGGTTCCGGGTGAAACGCTGATAATGATGGCCGGGAGATTATCAGGACACGGCCTTTCCAGCTCCGTGATCGTTTGGACGATCGGGGAAAAACTTCCGCGAAGATAGAAGCCGAGGAGTCTTCTTATTCATGATATTTGGAAGGCAAATTTTCGCGTCCCCAGCGAAGAGTCTGACTCATCCAGATCAGCTCGTCGAGAAAACCTTGAATGCGATTTTCGTAAGCCTCATCGATTAGAGTACCGTTTTCGTCAAACTTACTCGCAACCTTTGGAAAATTTAAATCGCTGAACGTGACCGCCAGCCCGAGTTCCCGAACCATCGGAACGCAAGCCTCGATAACACGCGTGCCGCCCCAAGGCCCGGCCGAAACACCGACGAAAGCGACCGCTTTGTGGATGTATTCCTTTAAAAGTAGATCAAGCACGCTCTTTAATGCTCCCGGATAACCGTGATTGTATTCGGGCGTTACTATCACCAATCCATCAGCTTTAATCATCGCATCGCGCCATTCGGGAAATTCATCCTTCAATGTCTGGCCATAATCGTCTTGCGGCAGATCGAAATCGCGAACATCAAATAATTGCGTCTCGATCTCGTCCCGCTTTTTCATTTCGGAATAAACCCATTTCGCAACGTGCTCACTTTGACGATCCTTTCGCGTTGTTCCCAGCAAAACAGGAATGAAGATATTATTCTGTGTCATATAAACAAATTTCCCTAAGTTACTTAATTGGTCCTCGATTCATCAATCAAGGCTGTTCATAACCTAAGGCTCGAATTTGCAGCTTAAAGTCATTTGGATTTTTTGTAAATAAGAACCCGCCACGCCGTACGGAATTCGCCGGTGCATAGGTAAAGGTCGCGGTGCTCGTTTCCGCATCCTCCTCGCCATTCTTTAAGATTCCCTCAACCACCAGGCCCGCCGCTGTTTGGCTGCCCGAATTCGCAACCGAAAACTTTACGACGTAACCGTCCCCGGTTTGTTCAATCGAGTTCACGCTGAAGACGAGATTCGGCGGTGTGGGAACTTCGGTTACCGCACGGTAAAGGGCCGTTCCCACAGTTCCGATCACCAAAATCAACCCGGCGCCCGCGATCACCCATTCCCAAAAGGGAATCTTTTTTTCCTTGCTACTCGATTTTTCTTCAACCATAGTAAATTTTGTCACTCTCACGCAATAGATCGCTATCCGCACTTATAAGATCAATCGCGATGCCGACGCTCCGACCGCCCCCGGCAAACTAAGTACGACAACCGCTTTAACTTGTTCGGTAAACGCCATATCGTCTATACTTCCGAACGTCCAGAGGATATAAAAACTAATAAGCAGAACGATCGCGTATCCGGCAACGGTATATCGGAGAAAAATACTCCACATCGGAGAACCGGGAGAAATGGCATTGTCATGCCCGCTCGATTCGACGGCGTAAATAAAGCCGTGCATTATCAGCAAGGAAAGTAAGGCGAGTAAAACGGTTTGCCAATCGGTCATTTGAAATGATATCAGAACCATCTCTTCCGTCGGGGCGACACTCATTGAGAGAAAAACGGCCCCGGCCACCATCAAAAAAAGCTGTCCGCCGTAGTTTGCACTTCGCTTTCTTTCCTCAGCTTCTTTTTCCGTCTTATCATCCATCACCAGCAAGCTTTGCGCGAACATTGCTCCCAGGCTCGCAGCGATCGCCTGCAGCGAGATCTTGCCCATGATCTCATAGACGGACATTTCTGCCGTAATAACTCCGAACAGATATAGCAGCAGTGTGGAAGATGTGAACCCGACGGCGTATGCTACGAAAGTGTCGACGACATCGTCGAAAAAGCTAGATGTGTCTTCGAACCCGTCATAGTAAGACAGTCCGATCAGCAAAGGAATAATTAAGAGCGTGAAAAGGCCAAGCCGATAGCCGTCCAGAGACGCTCCGAGCCACCAAACCTCCATCGTCATCAAAATCGGAAACGAAAACAGGACGGCTCCGCCGTATGCCCTGGCCAGATTTGTAAAAAACTGGCTGGACTCGCTCTGCACCGATATATCTTTTTCGGACGAATGGCTCATCAAATTGGCACCCCAAAAATTTATCAACGAGTGTTGCCGCTTAGCTACCGGTATCTCGGAACAAGGTCCTATGCGATGAACCTATTTATTACCGCTGAAATATACACTCGGAAAAATGAATCGTGAAAGCCCGGATTTCCAGATCGATTCTACAATAAAGCGGCGGCTTTGATAAACGGCAAGAAAATAGGTTTTTGTCTGTTCGTGTGCAACAGGAAATACTGACAAGAGTAGTTTCGACAATTCTTTTGAGGTAAAACCTGCATGGGCGCCTAGATCATTCCGGAATTTCCCGCTCAAACGGGCTTTCCAATCAGTTAAATTCCATCGCATCTTATCGGCGATTGAACCGTCTTTCGAACCGATATACCCGACAACACGAGATTTATTCGGCGTGCCGATCCAGTAGCCACCGCCTGTCTTTAAGACGCGGTGCATTTCCTGGAGTGCCTGCAACGGATTTTCGATGTGCTCCAGCGCGTGATAACTGAAAACAAAATCAAACGAACCGTCTTCAAATGCCAGATTCATCGCATCGCCTTGGCGAAGATCCGCAATTAAGACTGCGTCCTTCTCAAAAGTTTTCTCGATGTCGATACCGATGACCTTAACATCTAACCGCTGCGCCAGAATCGCGGCCTCAATTCCGGCCCCACATCCGACAACGAGCAGATTCTTTATTTCCGCCTGACAGATTCCACGAATAATCTCCGCGACCTTTTCGGTTTTTGAATCCGTCAAAGTCATAATTTTAATTACTCCGAGCCTAAAACCTGTGCAATGGTGTCCTTATTCAAACCTTTCCCGTTACGGTTGTTGTAATCATTGAGTGAAATTTGCGGGTCGCGCCATTTATCTAAAAGAGCTGTCTGGTGGACGCATTGGATAGTGCAGGTCGGCGCACACCATTTTTCGGTAATGTATTCTCGTTCGAGGTCGGTGTGGGTGTATTCGAGGAGCGGAATGCCGGGCGTGCCACGCTGCTGAGAGCACCAACTGACGATTCCGGCTTCGTCGATGTAGAGATAGCGCGAACCGGCACGGCATTTCCAGACGTGTTCCTTGCCTTCTACAAGATCGTCCTGGAACCAATTCCACCGCGCATAGCTGCGGGCACCCTTACTTTTTATTTCTTTGTAAACTTCTTTCTCACGTTCGGTGAGCCCCTTATTCAGGCCATCGCTGTCATGAATTACGCCGACGGTCGATGAAAAGCCGAGTTCAATCGCCCGGTTAGCAATTATCAAAGCTTCATCAGGGTTGGCAACACCGCCGCCAACGACCGAATTGATGTTTACCTTAAATTTGGCGTGATCGCGAAGATTTACGAGCTTACCGTCTAAAACCTTTAAGCTCTTTTTGGAGACATCGTCGGGATTTACGTTATCAATCGAAATCTGCAAATAATCGAGCCCGGCTTCGTTCAGCTTCTTAACCTTTTCCGGCTGAAAATAATAACCGTTCGATATCAGCCCGGCGATCATCCCGTGATGACGAATGCGGGCGATGATCTCGAAGATTTCCGGGTGCATCATTGGTTCGCCGCCCGAGATCGTGATCACCGACGATCCGAATTCAGCAAGCTTATCAATGCGTTTGAGCATAACATCGATCGGCACCGGTTCGCTCGTCTTGTCATATTCGTTGCAGTATGTACAGGCAAGATTGCACCGCCGCATAGGGACGATGTGAACCAAAACGGGATGGCGCGTCGAAGCGAAAGCACGAACCGTGTGCCGCACTCCGCGCGTAAATCTGCTAAAACTGCTTGCCTTTGGCATAATGTTTTGGGAACTCCCGGACGATACGAACCCTTAATTATAGTTTCTGCGTCAATTCTATTCAAACCCGCAGAAAAGGCTTTGACTCAGAACGAGTCAAAGCCAATATGCGCTATAAAACAATTACTATGCTTTTACGGGTTTTAGCCCTTTCGGCAGCTTGATTTTGAAGTTTTCGCCAGCGATCGGTATGTTCTTTTCCATCTTCGAAAGCAGGATGGTTGTTGTATCACCGTTATGCTCAATCACTTTTGACTGAACAGGCATTCCGTTCGCGTCTACCCAGATTTCAGCGTTCTTGTATTTCTGCGGTGTCTTGGGCGTTAATTGCAAATGAACGGTTTTGGTACCGTCGCTCAAAGTGCCGTCGCCGAGATGAATTAAATCATAGTTCTGTCTCAATTGGGCTTTCGACATGCTCATGAATGCCAATGCTCCGCCCGCGGTAGCATTACCTTTGGCATTATCAACCGTGCCGACAATTGCCTGAGGTATACGCGGCCGGTAAATAATGTACTGCTTATCGACAACCGCAAACGATTCGTCGGGTTTACGCCAATCAATCCGTACCAAAGCATCCTTGCCCGGCCTTGGGCGGTAAATAGTCGAGCCTACAATCGTTTCACTGTCCTTTAATTGGGCATTGAATTTCACCATCGTCACATCCGCACGAAGCGAACTTAAGCTTTTGTTATGGTTGTCCATCCGCTTAATGATCTCATTAATGATACTCTGGGCTTTCATCTCCGTAACGCTGAACGTGCCGAATAAGAGAAACAATGCAAATATCGCAACTCCAAATCTTTTAGATTTCTTCATATAAATCCATACTTCCTTATAGAAAATGCGGAAGGTTTTAACTTTTCCAACACTTTGTAATTTGTATTTTCCGGAAATTACCTTAACACACCGCGGGAAGATTCTGTTGTTTGGACGGCTTCCCGCTGCGTTTGGGTTGCACCTCTATCGTTTTCGAACCACGACTTCGGCGTCAGAAAGATAAATGCGACGATCAAAAGGCAGAAAATCAGATACTGCGACGTTTCGCGATCAAAATCCCACATTACGAATTTTTTGAGTATCTTCAACGGTTTATGAACTAGTCCGCGATCATCCCGTCCCGCATTCTGATTATCCGTGAGCAGACGGCAGCCGCCTCAGGGTTGTGCGTGATCATTATGATCGTCTGCTTATATTTTTCGTTCAGTTCGCAAAACATATCGAGTACGATCTGCGAATTTTCGGTGTCGAGGTTCCCGGTCGGCTCGTCAGCCAAAATTATCGCCGGGCTGTTGATCACCGCACGGGCTAGTGCCACACGCTGCTGTTCGCCGCCTGAAAGTTCGAGCGGCTTGTGGTGCATTTTATCCTGCAATTTTAAAAGCCGCAAGACCTCGCGCCGGTTGGTATCGTCGCCATTGCTTTTTCCGGTATGAATTTTCTCGGCAAGTTTGAGGTTTCCGTCGGCGGTCAGCGTCGGGAAAAGATTGAAGCGCTGGAAAACGAAGCCGATCTTTCGCCGCCGGATGTCAGTTCGCTGGGCGTCAGTAACTTTTGAAAGGTCTTCGTCGTCAATCAGGATTTTGCCGCTTGTCGGACTCAATAAGCCGCCCAAAAGATGAAGCAATGTCGATTTACCGCACCCCGAAGGCCCCATGATCGCTACGAACTCGCCCTGCTTGATGTCGAGCGAAATACCGCGAAGAGCGGCAACTTCCATTTTCCCGATCTTATACGACTTGGTTAAATTTTCAGTTTGAAGAACAGTTTTCATCTAACGGGGCTGATATCTGGTTGCGGGACCCGGAATTGTGCTAACGGGCTGCGGCGGTGTTTGGGCGGTAACTTCCTGCAGTTTCTTGTCCAGATCGACTTCTTCCAGATTCCAAGTGTTTTCGAGAACGAACGCCGCGGCCGGATATGTCTTTCCTATTGTTACCGCTTCAGGTGCCTGATAGGTCAGGCTCATCGTATATTTCTCCTTTAGCCGCGTAACCTGTACGCGAAGCGGAAGCTTATTATAAGCGCCGGTTTCGGTCAGATTACCTTCGCGCCCGTAAACGATATCCGATTCGATCTCGCCTACCGAATCGAACAACTGTTGGCGTGCAAGGCGAATTCCGCCGACGCGGTCAAACCAGAACCTGCGTGAAATTATCAACTGGCCGGTGTCATTTTTTGCAAATTCATCCAAAAGATAATAACCGCGCGTCACTGATCGTAGCGGCGATTTTTTTCCCTGGCCGGGATCGGTTTCATCTTGAAAGATCGTGCTCTGCGTATAAACGTGAGCGTCATCAGTCGGCCGCACCAGCATTGCGTCGGTAAAATGCTGCGGGCGAAGATTGGCGAAAGCATTGACGTTTTGTTTGACCGCACCATCGCCGTTCGAATTACCAAGATCTTTTTGGAGCTTGGAATAATCAGCGTCATTCGTTCCGATCACGAACTTTTTGTACTTCCCGCTGCCGCCGTCCTGCAGGATCGCGACACGGAACTTGCTGCCGTCCGAGGTCATCTGCGCAACATCGGATTTGATCACAGGCACCTGCACTTTCAATAAAATGTTGGCCGGACGCTGAACCACGACTTCACCATCGGCTGAGCGGTAAACTTCCTTGCTGCCAAACTGAGCAAACGAATTATCTTCGAATTTAAGGTCCATTTTCGCCCGCATCGAACCGACGGCGGCGAAACGGTTAACCTCGCTCATCAATTGCGTCTGGGTGGCATTTTCAGTTTTTAGCAGAGTCGGAGTCTTGCTCTCGGTTTTTACTATGTTGCATCCCGAAAGAACTCCTGCCGCTAAAATAAAAATTATTAAATATGATTTCAGACTACCGGTTTTGGTAAACATCTAGTTTCTGATGTCCTTATTAAATACGTTGTTGTCTTTTAAATACTCCCGTAATCGCAACATAAATCGTATCAAACCGAGAATATTAGCACGATAAAAGACAGAATCCTAACCAAGCAAAGACGCGGCCGCGTTAGGATTTTGCCTTACGCACCGCGTTTTGTGGTGAATTACTGTCTCGTCTTAGTTGGAGAAAGTTCCGGTCGTGCGCGTAAGATAGTCCTGCATTGTAAATGCAAACATTATTGCCATCCAAAAGAAACTCGCCAGAACGGAAAGCCAAATAAGCTTCGGACTCCAATAAACATGCATGAAAAACAGAATAACTACGGTAGTTTTAGAGAATGCAATTATTAGAGCGAGCAGCGTATTAGCTCCGGGAAACACCGAATCAAGATCAATTTGAGCCGTTATATAAGTGGCAATCGTACCAAAGATCAGAAAGGCAAAAACGCCTAAATATCCAGGCAGTCCGATATGTTGATGTTCACTGTGATTATCCGACATCAATCCTCCTAGTGCATAAAGTGCCTACCGAGCAGGTAGAGCAGCGGAAAAAGAAAAATCCAAACAATATCAACGAAGTGCCAGTACAAACCGGACATCTCAACGGGTGCAAAATAATCAGCGCTGAATGTATTTCGCCAGGCCTTCCACAACAGCCATGTCATTAATCCAAGACCGATGATCATATGCAGGGCGTGAAGACCCGTCATAACGAAATAGATCCAGAAGAATATCTGAACCCGGCCGCGAAATTTATTCGGGTCGATCTGACCGTTCGAAAAGTAACCGATCTGTTCGGCCCTAGTTAAATATTCTCCCTCTTGGGCTAACGTCACCAAGGACGTATCGGTCCATACGAAATCTCCGGTAGGGTTAATGTAGGGATGTTCAGCACCATGTCCCGTCTCGGCGGCAAACGCCCTTGTTTCGAACGGAAGCTTAAACGCGGACGCATGCTCCTGTTTCGCTCCTTCCTTGACCACCTTATTCCAACCAGCGACGGGAATCAGCCCATTGTTATATTTATCGGTGTATTCGACCGCCTTTACGCCTAGAAAAACCGTTCCAAAGAGCATCGTCAAAAGTATGAGAATGACCTGCATGTTTCGGTTGCCGCGTTGTGCGTAGAAAACGGTCAGAGCCATCGTAAGGCTGGAGACGATCAGGACAATAGTGTTCAATCCACCGAAAAATGCGTCAAGGTGATTACTCCCTGCGGCGAACGCCATCGGATATTTCGACCGGAATACGAGATATACCGTAAACAGCCCGCCGAAGAACATTATCTCCTGCACAAGGAACAGCCACATTCCAATTGAAACGGATTCTTCCTGTTGCTTCATGTCCTCGAACTGATGTTGGAGGCCCGGCTGATGATATTGATCGTGTGTGTCTGCGTGTGACGACATGTTTTTATAAAAGAAATTTCAAACAGGATATACAGGGTGTATAGGATAAGAAGTGTAGATCCTGTCTATCCTGCCCATCCTGTCTAAATTTACCTAACCGTGGTTACGGCTTCCCTGCGTTTCGCTTCATCGAGATCCAGCCCATTTTCTTCGCCGAACTCATACGCTTCCCAGGTGACTATCGGCGTAGTTTCAAAATTCTCGGTCGGCGGCGGTGAGGGAATTCGCCACTCGAGGCCCGGCAGCATCCACGGATTGTCGCCCGCTTTCTTGCCGTAGAAAAGTGAATGGGTAAAGTAAATAACCGGCATTAGAAATCCGACACCAAGAACGGATGCTCCGGCGGTCGAAAATATATTCAGGACCTGCAGCTCTTCCGGATACGACGCATACCGCCGCGGCATTCCCATATATCCTAAAATAAACTGCGGGAAGAAAGTCAGGTTGAACCCGATAAATACTAGCATTGCAGAAATCTTGCCCCAGAATTCCGAGTACATCCGGCCCGTCATCTTCGGCCACCAATAGTGAAGCCCACCCATATAAGCGATGACCTGCCCGCCGACCATCACATAGTGAAAGTGGGCGACAACGAAATAGGTGTCCGTTAAATGCACAACCAATCCCATCGAGCCGAGAAACAATCCGGTCAGGCCGCCGATCAGGAATAATCCCAGGAACCCGATTGCATAAAGCATCGGAGTGTCCCATAAGATCGATCCTTTGTATAACGTCGCCGTCCAATTGAACATTTTGATCGCCGAGGGCACCGCAACGACCATCGTCAGGAACGAGAATACAAGCCCGGCATAGATCGACTGGCCGCTGACGAACATGTGATGTCCCCAAACAAGGAACCCGAACACGGCAATAGCGATGCTCGAAAACGCGATAAATTCGTAACCGAAGATCTTTTTACGCGAGAAATTCGAGATCAGCTCGCTGATCACGCCCATTCCCGGCAGAACCATAATGTAAACCGCCGGATGCGAATAGAACCAGAACAAATGCTGAAACAAGATCGGATCGCCGCCGATTGACGGGTCGAATATTCCAACTCTGGCAATACGTTCGATCGCAAGAAGCAGAATTGTAATAGCGATGACCGGCGTACCCAAAACCATCACCAGGCTCGTCGCATACATTGCCCATACAAACAGCGGCAGGCGGAACCAGGTCATGCCGGGGGCTCGCATTGTATGGACAGTAACGATAAAGTTCAGCCCGGTCAGAATTGACGAGAACCCATTGATAAAAATCCCTAATCCGACCGCCATCACGAACGTATTCGAGAACGTCGTGCTATAAGGCGTATAAAAGGTCCAACCGGTATCGACGCCGCCCTGCATCAGTGAAAAAAGCGTTAACGCCCCGCCGATCCAGTAAAGATATAGGCTCAGCAAATTAATGCGCGGAAGAGCAAGATCTTTTGCCCCGATCATGATCGGCAGCAGGAAATTTCCTAGAACCGCCGGTATCGACGGTATCAGGAAAAAGAAGATCATCAGGATGCCGTGTTGGGTGAAAGCCTTGTTGTACGTCCCCGATTCCATCAGATCACTTGCCGGTGTCAACAGTTCCAGCCTGATGGCCGAAGCATAAACGCCGCCCATCAAGAAGAATGCCGAGACGGACAAAAGATACATGATCGCTATGCGCTTATGATCTTTCGTCAGGAGCCAGGATTTGAGAGTGCTTCCGTTCGTCAGGTAATTTACCTTCGGCTCTTCGGAATAGTTTGCACCAGTTACTTCTGCGTTTTGCATAATCTCAACAACCTTTATCTATTGTTCGTCGGCTCAGGCCGGTTAGCGGGAGCATTCGGATTGCTTCCCGGTGCATTCGGATTGCCGCGGTCTGCCCGGCGAGGTATCATTCCATTTCCGGCGGACGAGTTAGAGGAATTTCCAACCGCGGAATTCGAATTGGCCATACTTGATCCGCCCGTAGTCGATGTTCCCGTGACTCCGCTGAGCGACTTAATATACGCCACAAGCGAGATCAATTGTTCCTCAGTAACCTGTCCTTTGTAAGTGGGCATGATCGGCTGATATCCTTCAACAACCTTCGCACCCGGATTTAATATCGATTCGCGAATATACTCGTCATT
>JANMSP010000264.1:0-3676 GCA_031389475.1 Pyrinomonadaceae bacterium | reverse complement strand
GGCGAAGTCGAGGCAATTTACTCGGAGCTCGAAAAGTTGATCTGATATGATGACCGGTTCAAGGATAAGCCGAATATTCAACGGTGCTGTTCAGATACTGACCGGAAAGAAAATGATAATCGCAAAATCGCAAAAAGATCTGGATAAAATGCGGGCCGTCGGCGAGTTGATAGCCGACGTACGCGAAGCTTTGCGAACGATGGTCGTTCCCGGAATCTCGACATTGGAGCTCAATGCCGTCGCAGAAAAGATGATGCGTGACGCCGGTTCGATCCCGACGTTTATCGGGTACGCACCGCACGGGATGATTCCGTTTCCATTTGCGATCTGCGCATCGGTTAACGAAGCGATCGTACACGGTTTCTCGACTGCCATTCCATTGAAAGAAGGCGATGTGGTTTCGCTCGATATGGCCTGCACCTTTAACGGTTTTGTCGGTGATACGGCCATGACCGTTCCGGTTGGTGACGTTAGAGACGAACTTAAACAGTTGATCCGCGTTACCGATGAGTGCCTGGCGTTGGGTATCGAACAGTGCCGCATAAATGGCCGCGTCGGCGATATCGGAGCGGCGATCCAGCAGCATGCCGACAAGTTCGGCTACGGAATAGTTCGTGATTACACGGGCCACGGAATCGGACGTTCGATGCACGAAGCTCCGCAGATTCCGAATCACGGCCGGCAGGGAACAAAAGAAAAGATCCGGGCGGGTTTCTGCTTTGCGATCGAGCCGATGCTCAACCTCGGAACGCACGAAACAAAGACTTTGCCGGACAAATGGACGGTCGTCACAAAAGACGGAAAAGCGTCGGCACACTCCGAGCACACGCTGGCGGTAACAGCCGACGGGCCGGAAATTTTGACATTTACAAAACAGCAGAAACTTGAATTGAATAAGGGAAAGTCCGAAACCGTATCGGCCTGACTTGAAAAACAGGAACAAAAAGGTTAACATTTACGGTTTGTCCAACTAATCAGTGAGTTGGATCTGGAGACTATGTCCAAAGAAGAAGCGATTGAGGTAACGGCGACGGTCCTGGAGACACTTCCAAATGCAATGTTTAAGGTTGCAGTGGACGATAATAAGCACGAAGTGCTGGCCCATATCTCAGGAAAAATGCGGAAGAATTTTATCCGCATTCTGCCCGGCGACAAGGTTTTGGTCGAACTTTCGCCATACGATCTTAAACGCGGGCGGATCACATATCGCTATAAATAGGCAATAGCGGGGAACATTATGAAAGTACGTCCTTCAGTAAAAAAAATGTGCGATAAGTGTAAGGTTATCCATCGAAAGGGTATCGTGCGCGTTATTTGCGAGAACCCGAAGCATAAGCAAAGACAGGGTTGATAAATTTCAGATCTGAGATTTCAGATATACGAAGATTGGAGATAAAAGATGGCTCGTGTAGCAGGTGTAGATTTACCGCCGAATAAAAGGGCGCAGATCGGTTTAACGTATATTTACGGCGTAGGCAAATCGCGGGCGACCGCAATTTTGGGCCAGGCCGATATCGGTATCGACATTAAGATCAAGGATCTTAGCGAAGATGAACTGACGCAAATTCGTACGATCCTCGATCAGCAGGGCAACATCGAGGGCGACCTTCGAAAGCGTGTGCAGATGGACATTAAACGATTGATGGACATCGGCTGCTATCGCGGATTGCGTCATCGCCGCAGCCTTCCGGTTCGCGGCCAGCGCACATCGACAAACGCACGAACAAGAAAAGGCCCGCGTAAAGCGGCGGTGGCTAAGAAGAAGGCACCAGGTAAGAAATAGCGGTCAGTGGATAGTGGTGAGTGGTGAGTGAAGAATTATGCTTTCAACTAACCACTCTCCACTATCCACTCATCACTAACAACTAATTTTATGGCTAAAGCACCAACAAAGAAGAAAACTTTTAAGAAGAAAGAGCGTAAGAATATTCCGCTTGGGATTGTTCATATTTCTGCTTCGTTTAATAACACGCTCATTTCGATCACCGATACGCAGGGCAATTTGATCGCTCAGTCGTCGTCCGGGGCGAGAGGTTTTAGAGGTTCGCGTAAGGGAACTCCGTTCGCCGCACAGCAGGCTGCGGGCGAGGCGGCACGCAAGGCTGCTGAAGCCGGAATGCGTGAGGTCGAAGTTCGGGTCAAAGGGCCGGGCGGCGGCCGCGAGTCGGCAATCCGTGCGATAAATCAGGCCGGCATCCGCGTGACTTCGATCCGCGATACGACGCCGATCCCGCACAACGGATGCAGACCGCCGAAACGCAGAAGGGTTTGATTCCAGATTCTCAGAAATTTTTATCTGAAATTTGAGATATAAGATTTGAAATTAAAGATTTTATCGAAAGGACGAAGGGTAAATTTACCTGTAAACTTTTCCGTTAAAAAGACGATGTTTAGGGTGTAGGCTCTGAACTCTGACGGAGGCAATAAATATAAATGGCTAGATATAGAGATGCGGTGTGCAGATTATGCCGCCGCGAAGGTGGAAAATTATTTTTGAAGGGCGACCGTTGTTTCAAACCGTCGTGCGCGATCGAGAAGCGGGGAACCAATCCCCCGGGACAGCACGGGGCCGCCCGCCGCAAGATGCTTGCCGGTTACGGTCAGCAGCTTCGCGAAAAGCAGAAGGTAAAGCGTATTTACTTTGTGCTCGAAAAACAGTTTCGTAATTATTTCGAAAAAGCCCGGAGCCAGAAAGGCGTTACCGGCGAAAACCTTTTATTCATGCTCGAAAAACGGCTTGATAATGTGGTGTATCGCGCGGGTTTTTCGACATCACGCCGTCAGGCCCGTCAGCTCGTTAATCACGGGCATATCGAAGTCAACGGGCGCAAGGTCGATATTCCTTCATTTCAGGTGAAGGTCGGTGATAACATTACCGTTAAAGACAAAAGCCATAAGAACGTACACGTCGAAGGAGCCTGGCAGACCGCTGCCGGCCGCGGCCGTCCGACCTGGATTTCGCCCGGGGGGCAGGAATTGAGCATTGCGGTCGCCGCACTGCCGACGCGCCAGGATATCGACGCAAATATTAACGAACAGTTGATCGTCGAGCTTTACAGTAAATAATATCACGGTTTCAAGTTTCAGGTTTCAGGTTTAAAGTCCGATGGCTTTCCTTGAAACTTGAAACTTGAAACTTGAAACTTTTAAAAATAATATGACACAAAGCAATAATTGGACGGATTTCCAAATGCCGGGTCGTTTGAATGTTGAGACCGAAACCCTGACGCCGCGATACGGGAAGTTTTTCGCGCAGCCGTTCGAGCGCGGTTTCGGCACGACGATTGGAAACTCAATTCGCCGGGCGCTGTTGTCTTCTATTGAAGGTGCAGCCGTTACCGCTGTAAAGATCGAAGGCGTTGAGCATGAATTTTCGTCGATCAAAGGTGTAGTCGAAGACGCGACGGACGTAATTCTAAATGTAAAGCAGATCCCGTTTCTCCTGCACGGTGCAGGCCCGAAAACGCTGACCATCAGCAAGAAAGGTGCCGGGGAAGTAACGAGCGCGGATATTGAAAGCGACGGCGACGTCGAAATCCTCGATAAAGACGTTCATATTGCGACCATCAGCGGTTCAGGTTCGGTTAGCATCGAAATGCGTCTGAAACGCGGCCGCGGCTACGTTTCTGCTGAACTCAATAATGACGAAGACCTTTCCGTCGGATATATTCCGGTC
>JANMSP010000242.1:0-2838 GCA_031389475.1 Pyrinomonadaceae bacterium | reverse complement strand
GTTCTGAAACATACCCATCAATACACCGCAAACAGTAGCTCCGGCTAAAAATCCACCCAATGCTTCCGCACCGAGACCGGGTGTAAACCCAATGATCAGCGGCGACACAATAGCAATAGCCCCGGGCAGCATCATTTTTTTCAAGGAAGCTTTTGTGGAGATGGCCACGCATTTATCGTATTCCGGTTTGCCCGTACCTTCCATGATACCGGGAATGGTCCTGAACTGGCGGCGCACTTCCTCTACCATCGCCATCGCAGCTTCACCCACTGCACGTATACATAAAGAAGAGAAAATGAAAGGTATCATACCCCCTACAAACAAGCAGGCTAATACATTTGCTTTATAAATATCAATACCTGTAATGCCTGCTACACCAACAAAGGCTGCAAACAATGCCAGTGCCGTCAATGCAGCCGAAGCGATCGCAAAACCTTTCCCGGAAGCTGCCGTGGTATTACCCACTGCATCGAGTACATCTGTTTTTTCACGAACTTCTTTGGGCAGCTCACTCATTTCAGCGATACCGCCGGCATTATCAGCGATAGGACCGAATGCATCGATCGCTAATTGCATCGCGGTTGTCGCCATCATCCCCGCCGCCGCAATAGCTACGCCGTACAATCCGGCAAAATAATAAGAAGCAATGATACCGCCGGCCAATGTCAGAATCGGAATAACGGTCGATTTCATACCTACCGATAAACCCGCAATGATGTTGGTGGCGTGTCCGGTTGATGACTGCTGAATGATCGAGTTTACGGGCTTTTTGCCCATTGCCGTATAATATTCCGTCACAATACTCATGATCGCTCCGACGACCGTTCCGACGACAATCGCCCAAAAAACGCCCATTTTATCGAACGTCGTGTTACGCAAATTGATCTGGCCTTCGGGCAGCATCCACATTACAACAAAGTAAGAAGCGACGACCGTCAATAACATCGAAGCCCAGTTTCCAATGTTCAATGCGTTCTGCACGCTTGATTTATCATCCTTGATCGTCACGAACCAGAATCCGACGATAGAGAAAACGATTCCCAAACCGCAGATCACCATCGGCAAAAGAATCGCGGACATGCCGCCAAAATTATCGTTTACCCTGATCTCCTGCCCAAGCACCATTGTCGCCAAAATGGTTGCCACGTATGAGCCGAAAAGGTCTGCGCCCATACCCGCCACGTCGCCGACATTATCGCCGACGTTATCGGCAATAGTGGCGGGATTGCGGACATCGTCTTCGGGAATTCCCGCTTCTACCTTGCCGACCAGATCGGCTCCAACATCAGCCGCTTTTGTATAAATACCGCCGCCGACACGTGCAAATAGGGCGATCGACTCGGCTCCCAACGAGAAACCCGTCAATACTTCAATAGCGGTGCGTACCTGATTTGCACCCAGGTCCGCAAATAACGCGAGGAAAACAATGAACAATCCACCTAGACCCAAAACCGCTAACCCTGCAACGCCAAGTCCCATTACCGTTCCGCCGGTGAACGAAACTTTCAATGCCTGCTTTAAACTTGTGCGGGCCGCCTGTGTCGTGCGGACGTTAGCTTTGGTCGCGACTCGCATCCCGATATATCCGGCTGTAGCGGAAAATACGGCTCCGATAATAAATGCAATCGCGATCACCCAACTTGAGTGGATCTCTCTACCGTTTACTTCATGGATCGTTCCGGAATAGGCCAACAATGCTGACGTGAATAGTACGAATATGCTGAGCACTTTCCATTCGGCCTTCAAAAATGCCATTGCTCCGTCGGCGATATAGCCCGCAAGCTCCTGCATTTTCGCGTCGCCGGCATCCTGCTTACTGACCCAGGCCGACTTAAAGGCCATAACCAGCAATCCCAAAATCCCTAAAGCGGGCGCTAAGTAAATTACGTAACTGTTCATGTTGTTTCTGTTCTTTGTTTCCGCCAATCTCCTGAAACAAAGTTAATACATTACCTCGTTAAATTGGGGTTCAAACTTATCTAAAGTTTTTTCAGTATCAAAACTAATGATTATCGAATAATTGCCGTTATTTAACAAATAACGCAGTGCAGATTGTCGTTGAAAAGCGATTCTAAGCTGATTATTTAAGACACAGAGTTTACAGGGATGTCAGGATAAAGGAGATAAAATCGTACCTTTAATCCTGTTATCCCTGTAAATTTTTTGCTTTGATTTCTCCTCTTTCTAGTTATGGGACAAAATATCCGAAGCTTAAAGTTTGATAACATCGGCGCCTGAATATATAATCAGGAAGTTTTCAAATCCCCGTCCAGAGCTTTCAACAACAGGAGTCGAATATGTCCGGAAGCGATCCGCGGTTAGATGATTACATCGAAAAATCCGCAGATTTTGCCAAGCCGATACTAACGCATATCCGCGAGTTAGTGCATCGGGCCTGTCCGGATATTACCGAAACGCTGAAATGGAGCATGCCGCATTTCGATCATAAAGGGCCGGTTTGCCACATGGCGTCGTTCAAACAACATTGTGCGTTCGGTTTCTGGAAACAACCGCTACTCGAACAGAGTGCGTTTCCGGCAGAAAAAGTTTCAATGGGAGGCTTCGGTCGGATCGAATCGCTTGACGACCTGCCCGCTGACGAAGTGATCATCAGTCTGATACATCAGGCAGTCAAGCTAAATGAAGATGGCATTAAGCTTAAGCGTGCCCCGATCTCAAAGGAAAGGAAAGAATTGGCGATTCCAGAAATATTAACCACCGCTTTTTTAAAAAACGAAGCCGCAAAAACCACGTTCGACGGCTTTCCATATTCGAAAAAGAAGGATTATGTTGAATGGCTGAATGAAGCCAAAACGGAAACGACCCGCGAAAAACGTC
>JANMSP010000238.1:0-4403 GCA_031389475.1 Pyrinomonadaceae bacterium | reverse complement strand
ACTTGCTGCGAACAACGATCTTTACAAAGCGGGTGTAGAAGATTTGGTTTCACACGAGGCGGCGCACTCTTGGTTCGGGAACCTGGTTACGTGCAGAAATTGGGCGGAGCTTTGGCTGAATGAAGGTTTCGCGACTTTTATGGAAGCCGCCTTCAGGGAAAAGATGTACGGCCGCGATTCCTACATCAGGAAAATTAAATCTGACGCCGGAATCTTTCTTGCGGATGACGCGGTGAACAAAGAACCTAACGGCCTCTTTAATCTGAACGCGGGTAATGTGGACAAGCTTTTCGACCGTCCAGCTACGACGTATAACAAAGGCGGCGTCGTTATCCACATGCTGCGCGAAGAAATAGGAAATGCAGCCTTTTGGAAGGGCGTGAACATTTATCTTAACCGCCATACATTCGCCAATGTCGAAAGCGGCGATTTGCGTAAGGCGATGGAAGAAGCGTCAGCCAGGGACCTCGGATGGTTTTTCGATCAATGGGTTTACGGTATCGGAAGCCCGAAATTGACGGTAAAACAAATGTTCGATGCACGCTCAAAAGTTTTGACTTTGACGGTCGAGCAAACGCAAAAAACCGATAAATTGACGCCGAAATCGTTCATCCTCCCGATGGACGTTGAGCTTTTAACGAGCTCGCGCAGCATGACGGAAAAGCTGAGAATCACTAAAAGGTTGGAATCATTTTCAATCAAGGCGGAGAATGCACCGACGGAAATTAAATTCGACAGGATGGAGAAAATTCCGTTGAAAACGGTGAAGATTTTGCCAGTGGAAACGGTGAATTAGGAGTCTCCAGTATTGCGGGGCAGACACTCTGAGACAGAAGCCTGACCGTCAGGGAGGGCTTTGCTTTTTGCATAGCGTTAAGAAAGCCCCTTCCTGACGGGCAGGTTCTGCCGGAAGAAAGACAAAAAAAGCCCCGCGTGAGATTCGCGAGGCTTTTCCCCTTTGAGAAGACCGGATGTCTGCTTGAGTGTTGAAAGAGCAGAGCGCGAAGCACACACAAAATCGCGACGTTCATCACAAAAATATTGCAGTCACTTCTTTGCCACACCTACGAGGTTAGCTGACGGGCTAGGAACGAAAGATTATCCCCGCGTCTATTTAGCATCGACGCTTCGCCCCTGTTCTATCGTTAAATAAAACGTTTGGTTCCCCCGCGTTACCCTACGTTCAGAGCAACTTCGGTGATCAACTTTTCAACAATTGCTAGTTTATCACGGAACTCGGTTCGATTTCAAGTAATATTGGGAAAAAGTGGGAAAAGATATAATGCAGAAGCCTGACCGTTAGGGAGGGCTTTCGTAGCGTTGGCAGATTGCATCGGCAGTCGTTAGTAAAGAAACTTCCTTAAACTGCTTCCTGGCCGGTAACATCTGCCTACTCTTAACCGAAAAAGCCCTCCCTAACGGTCAGGCTTCTGCATTTGAAACACGCTATCGCAGGTGGCACCGACTCGTTAACTTGCAGGATAGATTTGGTATAGCATCAAATAAACCACCACACCGGTAACAGACACATACAGCCAGACCGGGTATACGAGCCGGGCGAGCTTTTTATGTTTGTCGAAGTTCCCTTTCAGCCCGCGCCAGAGCGTCAAAAGAACGAACGGTGTAACTGCCGTAGCTAGGATCGTGTGCGATGTCAGGATCGTAAAATAAACCGGCCGGGCAAGGCCTTCGCCAGTAAATTTTGTCGGGCCAACGCCCAGATAGTAAGTCCGGATTATATGATGCGTGACATAGCAGGCCAAAAACACTGCGGAAATAAGGCTTGCAGTAATCATGCAGGCGCGGTGCTTCGCGACCCGTTTCGTCAGGATAAAATAAAAACCGAACAATAAAAAAACGCCGCTGAGTGCGTTCAGCGTCGCGTTCAAATGGGGAAAAATGTGCAGCAGATCCATATCTCGATTTAGGCAGAAGCCTGACCGTAAGGGAGGGCTGTCTTGGGGTTAGCAGATGGCAGTTGCAGTTTGTCTCTTAACTTCCTGTGTTGCCCGCACTAAAAAGCCCTCCCTGACGGTCAGGCTTCCGCCATTACTTCCAGAAACCTAAAAGCACAAACAGGACGATCCACAAAATACCCATAAAATGCCAGTACCAGCCGACGGCACGGGCAAGATTACGGCGGTATTCGAGCTCAGCGGTATTTGCTGTTTCCTGCCAATTCCGCAGCAATATCGAACCTAATGCTAGTATGCCGCCGAACACATGCAGAGCATGAACTGCGGTCAGAATATAGAAAAACCCGGCGTACGGATTTCCCTGCATGTATAATCCGCGATTCACTAGTGCGAGCCAGGCCAGAAGCTGCGATGAGATAAATGCCGCTCCGAATACGGCCGTCGCGATAAGCCATTTTTGGGCCTTTTCGTGGACGTCGTCGTCGATGGCTTTTTTTGCGGTGTGATAAACAAAACTGCTAATTAAAATCAGGAAGGTGCTAATCCAGACTTCAATCGGAAGGTCGAAGGGACTCCATTCGGCAGCTTTATTTGTAGAAACTACGACATATGCCGCGATTAATCCGCCAAAGGTCATCATCACGACAAGCAGCAAAAACCAGGTAATTACCTTTGCCTTATCGGGCCGGATAGAGCTTGTATCGCTAAAATCGTTACGATTTCGATAGCTGTCATCGCCGCCGTCATCACTTCCGCCGCCGCTATTACCGTTCGGCCTGCCAGGACCGCCGCCGGAAAAAGGCAAACCGCGCTTTCGCGGCTCTTCTTTTTCGATTATTGGTTCAATTGTTCCAACTTTCATGGCGATTTTCACGAGTTCTGAGTTCAAACTTTAGTTTGTCTTCAGCCCCAGGCATAAAACACGCTGAAGCGTGAACTTCGAACTTTAAGAATGATCAAACACGAGCAGGCCGAATATCAGCGGCAGATAAATTACAGACACGAGCAGCAAACGTCTGGCTCTTTCGTCCGTTTTCGCCCGAGCCATCAAGACACTTTCGACCAAAAACCAAATTCCCAGCAGCGTGCCGCCGATCAAATAAATAATCCCCGCAAACCCGAGAAAAAACGGTGCGAGGCTGATCGGCACAAGCATTATCGTGAACAAAACGATCTGCCGGGCGGTTATTCGACCCGAAGGTTCAACCACCGGCAGCATCAGAATACCAGCCTTTGCATACTGTTTTCGATACATCCACGCGATAGCCAGAAAATGTGGAAATTGCCACAAAAACAGCATTGCGAATAACGCCCAGGCGCCGATCGTAATTTCATTTGAGGCGGCGGTCCAGCCCATTAGCGGCGGCATTGCTCCGGGAATCGCCCCAATGGCTGTCGATGCTGACGTTCTCGTTTTGAGCGGAGTGTACATCAGCACATATCCGACGATTACCGTTACGCCGAGCACGGCCGTCAGCGGATTTACCAGGAAATAGAGGTAAATTTCGGCAACCGCGGTCTGCAAAATACCGAATACGAGAGCTTCGTTCGAACTTATCTTGCCGGTCGGCAACGGTCGTTTCGCCGTTCGATCCATCAATGCATCGATGTCTTTTTCGATATACTGATTGAGCGTCGCAACGCCGAATGCGAGCAGGCAAATGCCTATCATCGCATTAACGAACACCACCGCATCGAAACTGCCTTTCGTGCCCAAGTAAAAACCGGCCGCCGACGTAAGCACGAGCATAAACGCGATGCGCGGCTTTGTTAGTTCGACGAAAGCCGCAACGCGTTCGCGGGCACCGATCAACCGTGCTTCTTGAATTTCTGATGTCGCTATGTCCATTTATTCCTGTAGAGCTAGACCGATTCGATAGTAAAGAATAACCCGTCAAAAAAGATTTTCCTAACGCAAAACATTAATGGCCGCTTCTATTGATGTGAAGCCCGGCTAATTTTTCGCCGGATGACAAAAAACCGGCCTTAAGTTATGATTTTACATACGCAAATGTCTGTTGCCGAAGAAACCCTTGAAGTAAAAGAAATACCCAGATCCAAAATCGGACATCCACTGGAACGCGCCGTCGGTTTTATCGGCTCGGTTCGGTTTGGCGTAGCACAGTTGGTTGCTCTCGTGGTTCTTTCAATGATCGGAATGCTGATCATCCAGCAGAACGTACAAGGCTTCGACGCTTATTTCGCATCGCTGACGCCGGCCGAAAAAATGGTTTACGGCTCGCTCGGCTTTTTCGATATCTATCATAGCTGGTATTACAATTTTCTGCTTTTACTGCTTTCGTTGAATATCGTTTTGGCGTCAATAGACCATTTCCCGGCTGCTTGGAGCTATATCGCAAAGCCGAAAATCACCGCAACGCGGTCTTGGCTGCTCAGTCAGCCGAACAGCACCGTGGTCGAAGCGAAGCAAGAGGACGAGAATTTACGCGCCGAACAGATAAAGAAGGTTTTCGAGCAAAACGGCCT
>JANMSP010000204.1:0-12836 GCA_031389475.1 Pyrinomonadaceae bacterium | reverse complement strand
AAAGCATAGCGTTTCCGCAAATAGGCGGGCATAGCCCGGAGACGGCGCGGAAGCAATAATTGAGACGAATCAAAATTTCAAAGATCATCGAAGCGTAAGGTGAACATCTGTCAAGTCGAGTAATTAGGCCGTCTTTTTACTCCGCTCAAATCGTCCTTGGGAATTTCATTCTCTACAACAGTTTTCTTCGCACTCTTTTGTAAAGTTATCAATGCAACCGAAGCGACAATAACTACTGCCCCGACCAGCATTTGCCCGGTCAGTGATTCTCCGGCAATCGCCCAGCCGAGAACCACCGCTATCGCCGGATTGACATAGGCGTATGTCGAAATCGCCGCAGGTGAAACGTTTTTGAGCAGCCAGCTATAAGCCGTGTAAGCCACAATCGCTCCGAAGAATATTAGATAAATAAGTGCCAACCACGAATTTGTGGAAATCGCGGCCACATCCAGTGCAGCCCATTCTCCCGTCACTAATCCCATAATGACGAGCACCAATCCGCCCGCCAACATCTGCATTCCGGCGGCCTGGACAAATGATTTTGCTGTCGGGGCTTTTGCGCCGTAAAGCGAACCTATAGACCAGCCGAGCGTTGCGACTAATATACATACGACGCCGAAAAGCCAGCCATTACCAGCAATGTCCGCCGTTTCGCCGCTCCGGCCGCTTATCAGCAATGCGACTCCGACGAAACCGATCAGCAGCCCAAGAGTAACCTTGTAATTCGGCCGGCCGCTGCCCATAAACGTCCAGCCCAACAAAACCATCCAAAAAGGCATCGTTGCGACCAGCAACGCCGCAAGGCTCGAAGAAATGTAATGTTCCGCAATCACCACGCCGCCGTTGCCGATCCCCAAAAGCAGAGTTCCCATAATAAAACTCGTTCGCCAATGAATCAATTTCGGCTTTTCGTAGCTGCCTGTAATGCGGGCAAAAGCATAGAGCATTCCACCCGCAGCTAAAAATCTAACTCCGGCCATTAGAAAGCTCGGGATAGTTTCGATAGCGTATTTGATCGCCAGATATGTCGAGCCCCAAATCACATACACCGCCGCGAATGCAGCGATCATAATAATAAAATTCCGCCGGGCCAAGGCTGTTTTCGTTTCTTCAGTCTGCATAATTTCCCCCTTGTTTACTCGCTCGCCGCCCTAATTTTTTTCCCGATTCGGAGCTGTCCGCAAAACGGTCCAGCGGCAGCGCATTTGTTTCCTTAAATGTCTGCAGCACGACGGTCGTACGCGTGCCGAGAACTTTGGGGATCAGCTTGATCTGCTCGCGTAAAAGCTTGCCGAGGGCTTCCGTGTCCTTCGTTCGCACCTTAATGAGATAGCAATCCTCGCCGGCGACATCGTGAACTTCCAGGACTTCCGGAATCGCCGACAAAGCTTCTTCGACACCGCCGCCGCATTCGCTGGTCCGCACGGATACAAAAACAGTCAAACCAAGGCCAACCTGCCGCGGATCGATTCGGGTCGAGTAACCTTGAATAACGCCGCGATCCTCGAGTTTTCTCAATCTTTCCAAAACACCGGACGGCGCCAACCCGATCTGCCGGGCGATCTCCGCATTGGCAATACGGGCATCACGCTGAATTATGGCTAGAATTTGTCGGTCAATCGTGTCAATCATTCTGTTTTACCTGTAAATATCAGAATAATCGTCGGAAAAACGTTTGTCAAGAAGATAATGTAAAATCGTCCATTGGGGTGTTGCTTCGCTGCCAACCTTGCCAAACTTTCAATTCGTGCCGCAAACTCCGCATCTCCATGCTTGCCGATGTGGATGAAATTCGACGCCAATGTATAATATCTTCGTGGTTTCGGCAGCTTTGAAGACGAAGGGCTTTTACAATTCCAATTTAAACTTGGGGAACCGACTTTATTGCGTCAAGATGAACAGGACGAACCTAAAAAGAATTTTTCGCCAATTTATAAAAGGATAAGCTTATGAGCGGTCAAGATTGTATATTCTGCAAAATAGTATCGAGTGAGATCCCGGCCGAAAAAATCCACGATGATGTTGTTTGCACGGCCTTCAACGACCTATCGCCGCAGGCCCCGACGCATGTACTGATAATTCCGAAGGAGCATCTCGATTCGCTCGATAAAGCCGGGAAAGACCATAAAGAAACACTCGGCCATCTGCTTTTTACAGCCGCGAATATTGCCCGCGATAAAGGCTTTGCCGAGGACGGTTACCGCGTCGTTATCAATACCAACGGTGACGGCGGGCAGACAGTTTTTCATCTGCATGTCCATCTTTTGGCGGGGCGTGCGTTTGTTTTTCCGCCGGGATAAATCTTAAGACCTTCGCGGGCAAAAATTTTCTTTTCGTGCCTAGTGGCTTTGCGTCCTTCGCGGCTTTGCGTGAAAATACTCTTTCACGTTAATTATGAAAAGTTTTATTTACGGACTAATCCTTTGTGTATTGCTAGCCGGTCAATTCGGGTGTTCAGGCGATCCGGCTCCCGAAAATACGAATACCGTGAGTGCGAATACTGCCGCTACACCTCAACCGCTGCCGCAATTCACCGATGCGAATGAAGCCCTCGCGGCTGGCGATAGACTTCTGGAAACAAGCGAAACCGACATGGCGATCGAGGCTTACAACCAAGCCGTGGCGCTAAACCCCGAATTTGCCGAGGCATATTTCAAACTCGGCGTGGCATACGCTCTGGTCGAAGCGAGGGATGCCGCGATAGTAGATAAAGAAGAGCCGACACCGACGCCCGATACGAAGGATAAAAAGCCGAAGGAAAAGAAGAGCAATTCCGAGATAGCCTTCGAAAAAGCGGTCGAAAGATATAAGAAACAGATCGCCGCTAACCGGGAAGACGATGCTGCCCATTACAATCTTGGCCGTTCATACAATAAGTTAAACGAAGACGAAGGCGCCGCAAAGTCGCTTCGCGAAGCCGTCAAACTCAAACCCGAAGATATCGAATACCAGACTGAGCTCGGTGCGATCCTTATAAAACTCGCTAAATACGCCGAGGCAATTCCCGCACTCAAGAAAGCGCTCGAACTCGACCCGGAAAATGTTAAGGCCGAAGAACTCCTTGCAGACGCCGAAGCCGGCAGAAAGCGTATCGGATTCTCGGCGGCGAATAAGCAGGACGGCAAAAAGAATGCTGGCTCATCCAGCACGAACACAAATGCGGCGCCCAGTGACAACGCAAATAAAAGCACGGCTCCGGCCAACATAGTAAGACAACCACCTCCAGTAAATAAGCCATAGTGAAACGCGGACATCCTTGTCCGCCACGCGTTGCGGACAAGGAATGTCCGCGTTCCGTGCTGCGTCCAAACTACACACACTGGCCCCCACATGTATCAACTTGACATACCGTCCAGCAAACTTTAGCTTGTTGAAAAGGGTGACAATTATGGATACCGAACCTCAAACTCTCTCCCTCGAACGCAAAATAAAAATGCACGAGGCCCGCGAAGGCATCATTAACCGCCTCGCACGCGACCTTCCAACGACCATCGATCTCGAACGATTTTTGAACGTTGTCGTCTCCGAACTTGGACGGATGCTCGAGGCCGACCGCTGCGACTTGCTGCAGTTAAGCGGCGGCAAGGAACTTACGATCAGCCACGAGTGGAGAAAAAACGACAAGATCACTTCGAGTTTGGGAACAACGATCCCGGTCGATCCGGCAAAACTCGGCGAGCGTTTCGACATCACGAAGCCGATCATTCTTAACGATATTTCTAAGACAAAAGACCCGACGCTCAGGTTTTTTGCGAAGGCTCTCGATACGCGGTCATTGCTGATAATTCCGATAATGATCAGCGGCGATGTTTTGGGATTGCTCGGTCTGCACGACACTAAGCAGCCGCGTCAGTGGCTCGACGAAGAGGTCGCGTTCCTCGAGTCTATCGCCCAGCAGCTCGCCATCGGTTACCAGTACACGCGGCTTTACGTCGCTCAGGAACAGGAAACCAAACGTGTCAACGCATTGCTCGAAATTGCGAATATGCTCAATTCGCATTCGGATTTTAACGAGGTTTCGACGCAGGTTTTGGAGCGTGCTATCAGCCTTGTCGGTGCGGATTACAGCGCACTCGGCGTGCTCGATCAAACCGGCAAAAAAATATCGCTTGCCTCGTTCAAGGCCGCCGAGGGCGTCAAGCCAAGCCGCGTTTTGCGGATGGTCGAGGAACATGGGAAATCGCTGTCGGTCGATACGTTTCCGGCCATTGCGGAGCTTCTTCGCGAAGGCAAAACGCTGCCGCTCAGCGATTCGCAGCTTCCATTTGCTATTCGCCTGATCTTCAATACGCAGCTTGGCGGTAAAGCGGCGCTCGTCACACCGGTCCGCGTGGGCGGCCAGGCATTCGGGCTGCTTGGTTTTGTTTTTAGCAAGGCGAGCACCTTCGAAACTCACGACATCGCCCTCGTCGAAGGCATTGCCGACCAGATCGGCACCGCTCTCGAACGCGACCAGCTTTCAGCGGAAGTCATGCGTTTAAAAACCGTATTGCACCAGCGGAGCAGCGAAATCATCGGTCAGGCTCCATCTATACGCCGGGCGATCGAGCTCGCATTAAATGTCGCCGACACTACTACAACTGTTCTCGTCCAGGGCGAATCCGGCACCGGAAAAGAGCTGCTCGCCAATCTGATCCACTTTAATTCCGGGCGCGAAAACAAGCCGTATGTAAAAATAAACTGCGGAGCGATTCCCGAAACTTTATTGGAGTCAGAGCTTTTCGGCCACGAAAAAGGCGCATTTACCGATGCCCGCAGCCAGCGCCGCGGACGCTTCGAGGAAGCTGACGGCGGCACGCTATTTTTAGATGAGATCGGCGAAATGTCGACACAGGCGCAGGTTCGGCTGCTCCGCGTACTTCAGGATGGAGAAATCACGCGAGTCGGCGGCAGTCAGGTTATTAAATCCGATGTCCGCGTGATCGCCGCAAGCAATATCGATCTCGAAAAAGCCGCTGCCGCCGGCACTTTCCGCACGGATCTTTATTATCGCCTGTCGGTTTTCCCAGTCACGCTTCCTTCGCTTAAAGAACGCATCGAGGACATTCACCCGCTCGTCTTCCATTTTCTCGAACGCTACAAGGAAAAAACCGGCCGCTTCGTCTCCGGTATTTCGAAGGAAGCTTTGCGTGCCCTGATAAATTACGAATGGCCGGGCAACGTCCGCGAACTCGAAAACGCGATAGAGCGGGCCGTCATCATCGCATCCGGCCGCGAGATCACGCTCGACGATCTGCCCGAATCGATTAGCAAAAAAGCCGGCGCAGCCTTCGCTTATGCCCGCCAGGAACGAGCAAATGCCTCAGGCGAAGGCCGTTCTATCGGCATCGAGATCGAACTCCCCGCGACAATGGACGAAATCGAAAAACTCGTCATCGACGCCACCCTCGATTACACCCAAGGCGACAAATCCCGCGCGTCAAGGCTGTTAAACATCGGCCGTAAAACCCTTTACCGGAAACTCGATCAATACGACGAAGACGAAAAATAATATCAACGCCATGGCGTAATGAATAAAAAAGTTACGGGGCAATTCCGCGACAAAATCGATTACCTCTCGCTCGCTGTTAAGGACGACGCCGAGTAGCGGGCGGATGGCATAACAGATGCACACAGATGGTCGGGATTGCGTAAAAGCCATTAAATCCGATATTTGCGGGGCAAAACTACCCACAACGTGCATTTTGCCGGGGCGACTTTCCGTCTTTTAGGTAGATAAAGCATTTCTCGCTCGTACCGGAGTCACTGTTTTCGATAGACGTGAAAAATAAATTAGAAATAATTCGTTTCGCTAATATTCCAGCCACCGTGCCGGTAAATCATTCCGCAAAAACCTGCCCAATCTTTAAATTATTGTTACTTCGCCATGCCGCATTAGGTTAAATTTTATGTCTTTATCCTACGAAACTTCCGGGCTCTCGGATAACACATTAAAAGCCAGGCTATTTACAATACCGCTAATATGCTCGGTTTTCGTAATTATTCTGGGCATACTTGTATTGGCCGGCTGGTCTTTTGACGTCGATTTTCTGAAGCGGATCATTCCGGGATACGTTTTTATGAATCCGGCGACGGCAGTAGGATTTATTTTGGCGGGTCTGTCGCTGTGGATGATTCAGAGCGAAGAGGCACGGCGAATAATGCTCGGTCAGACATTTGCCGTTGCCGTTCTTATCGTTGGCATGATCAAGTTGTGCGCCGTTGCCGGGATATTCGATCTCGGAATCGACCAAATACTTTTTTCCGATCGGCTGTTCGATACCCTCAATGGTGTGCAGAACAGAATGGCGCCGAATACGGCAGCCAATTTCGTCATGGTCGGCGGAGCGATGCTGCTGCTGAAAATTCGGTCCAGGAACGAGACATCATTCCCGGCGCAGTATCCTGCGATTCTGCTTTTGCTAAGCTCATTTATGGCGATGGTCGGATATATTTACGGCGCCAAATATTTCTATATCGTCGTTTCTTTTATTCCGATGGCCATACATTCCGCGGCTTCCTTCCTGGTCTTGTCCGCGGGCGTCCTTTTTTCGCAGCCGGAAAAGGGAATAATCAAACAGGTGTTCAGCCCGCACCTTGGCGGGGCGGCGGCCCGGCGGTTATTTCCGGTCGTCGTTCTGATCCCGCTACTCTTGGGCTGGTTAGCATTGAAGGGCGAAAGTTACGGCCTTTATGCGATAGAGATGGGGAATGCGATGCTTGTCATCGCGATTATCTTTATCCTGGGCGCAATTACTATTCACAGTGCCCGTTTGCTCAACAATGCCGCCGAAAAGCTCGGCCAAACCGAAGATGAGCTGAACGAAAAAAGCGAACTTCTGGATCTGCTCGGGAAAAGCGAGGAAAGGTATCGGCAACTTGCGGATGCGATGCCGCAGATCGTTTGGACGGCCCGTCCCGACGGGATTCTGGATTATTACAATAAGCGGTGGTTCGATTACACGGGAGCTTCGAGCGATCTAAAGGGTGAATCGGATTGGGCGCCGGTACTGCACCCGGACGATTTGCAAAATTGTAAGAACCTGTGGGAAAGAGCGGTTGCAACAGGCGAGGCGTATAAGATCGAATATCGTTTTAAGCGAGCCTCAGACGGCGAATACCGTTGGCATCTGGGCCAGGCATTACCAGTGCTTGACGCGGAAAGCAACGTCGTTAAATGGTTTGGAACCGGCACCGACATTCACGAGCAGAAAAAGATCGAAGAGGACCTGCGGCAGATCCGGGAAGATCTTGAGGATCTCGTCAACGAAAGGACCGCTGATCTTGAACTCACGAATATCCATTTGACGGGGCAGATCGACGCGCGGCAACTCTCGGAGGATGAATTAACCGCCAGCAAGGCGCTTCTCACAAAATTTGTTGAGCATACACCGGCAGCGGTCGCTATGTTCGATACCGATATGCGTTATCTGCAGGTAAGCGAACGCTGGCTTCAGGATTACAGGCTCACCGGCCGGGATATTATCGGAAAATCGCACTACGAGGTTTTTACCGATATTTCTGAAAGCTGGAAGGAAATTCATCGGCGTAGTCTCGCCGGATCAATAGAAAAATGCGACGAGGATCCGTTTCCCCGCGCCGACGGCACTACGGATTGGCTGCAATGGGAAATTCGCCCGTGGCTAAAGGCCGACGGCGAGATCGGCGGCGTGATCTTCTTTACTCAGGTCATCACCGAGCGAAAACAGGTTGAAAGCGATCTGTTGAGACTCGCCGCAATTGTCGAATCGTCGGGAGACGCGATCATAAGTGAAAACCTTGAAGGCGTCATCACTAGCTGGAATAACGGAGCCGAACGGATTTTCGGCTATTCGACCGAGGAAATCATGGGCCGCCACATTTCCGAAATATTTCCGCCGGAGATGACAGAGGAAGAGAAGCAGACTCTCGAACAGATCGTCCGCGGCGACCGAGTCGAGCATTTTGAAACCCAGCGGATGCATAAGGATGGAACTCTCATTCCGGTTTCTCTTACCGCTTCGCCTCTCAAGGACAACACCGGAAAAATTGTCGGCCTCTCCAAAATAGTCCGCGACATTACAGCTCAGAAGCAGGCTGAGGTCGAGTTGAACAATGCCCGCGATGCTGCACTTGATTCGGTGCGTATGAAGGCCGAGTTTCTGGCCAACATGAGCCACGAGATTCGAACGCCAATGAATGGAGTGATCGGCATGACGGAGCTTCTGCTGGCGACGGAACTAACCGCGAGGCAGCGGGATTTTACTGAAACTATTGAAACGAGCGCCGACTCGCTGCTCAAGATCATCGACGATATTCTCGATTTTTCAAAGATCGAAGCGGGACAATTGCGTTTCGAAAAAATTGATTTTGATCTGCGAGGCGCGGTTGAATCGACCATCGAAATACTGGCTGAACGAGCGCAGGCAAAAGGCCTTGAGATCGCATCGCTGGTCCGAAGCGATGTGCCGACGCTCCTTTGCGGCGATCCCGGGCGGCTGCGGCAAATTCTTATGAACTTGGCCGGAAACGCCGTGAAATTCACCGAAAAAGGCGAAGTGACCGTCAGTGTCAATACGGTACAAGAAAAGGATGATTCCGTTCTGCTTCGTTTTGAGATCACCGATTCCGGGATCGGCATTTCCGAGAAGCAGCAGAGAAGTCTTTTTCAGGCATTTGTTCAAGCGGACGGATCGACCACGCGAAAATATGGCGGAACCGGATTGGGCTTAACCATCTCGAAACAGCTTGTAGAAATGATGGGCGGCGAGATCGGTATCGAAAGCGAGCCGGGAAAAGGATCGACCTTCTGGTTCACCGCACATCTTGCAAAACAGCCGGATCAAAAACCCGCAGCCGCTCCACCTGGCGGCGTAAGCCTTGAAGGCGTTCGGGTACTTATCGTTGACGACAATGCAAGCAACCGCAAGATCTTCCTGCACCAGGCAATCTCTTGGGGCATGATCGTATCGGAAGCCGGGTCGGGAGCAGAAGCGCTTTATAAAATGCGATCCGCCGCGCAGCAGAACGAAGGCTTCGAGATAGCCATTCTCGATCTGATGATGCCGGAAATGGATGGTTTCGAGCTTGCCCGCAAAATAAAATTCGAAGCGGCCATCGCGGAAACGTGTTTGGTGCTGCTTCCGTCTTACGGCAAACGCGGCGACGGACAAACGGCAAGAGATCATGGCATCTCCGCCTATCTTCAGAAACCGGTTCGCCAGTCGCAGCTTTATGATTGTCTAATAACGGTTCTGGCCGATAAACAAGCGGACATGATCAATGGAAAGCCGGAATCTCTCGTCACCCGGCACACTCTCCGCGAGCTTTCAATCTACCAGGCACCCGTGAACATAATACCAAAAAATACGCGTATCCTCATCGCCGAGGATAATCTGGTAAACCGCGAAGTGGCTATTTCACAGCTTTACGCTTTGGGTTATACGGCGGATGTTGCGGTCAATGGCAAGGAGGCCGTGGAAGCTATAGGAAAATCCGGGTATGAAATTGTCCTGATGGATTGTCAGATGCCCACCATGGATGGATTTGAGGCGACCGCCAAAATTCGAAGGTTTGAAGGCGAATCGCGGCATAGTATAATTATTGCAATGACGGCAAATGCCCTCGAAGGCGACCGCGAGAAATGCCTTGCCGCCGGCATGGACGATTATTTGAGCAAGCCGGTAAAGATCGATGCTCTGCGGGAAATATTGGAACGGTGGGATACCGCGCAGAGTGTGCCGGTAAAGGAAGTTATGGAAACATTGCCGGATCTGTTCGAGGATCAACCAAACGAAAGCATCGATCTCGCCGTGCTGGAAGGCTTCAAAGACTACCAGCGGCCGGGCGAGCCGGATCTGGTTGAAAAGCTCATCGGTCTTTTTGTCGAGGACACGTGCACTAACATGTCCGCGCTCCATTATGCCGTCATTGAAAAAGACGAAACCGAGATCAAAAGGCTGGCCCATCAGATCAAAGGCTCGGCCGGAAATATCGGGGCCTATAACATGGCCGGTATTTGCGGGCAGCTTGAAGAAAATGCGTCGATCACCGATGACGCAAAGGTCGCCGTTGATTCACTGGAGACTGACTTTCAGAGGGTGATTAAAATCCTGAATAACCGGAACGATTCCGTGGAGAGTTTAAAAAACGGATGAGTTGAAGGAAAGGTTGCATCTAAAGGTTCAATAAACTGGAGATCTTGATATTGTGAGTGTCGTACAAAGTGAACAGGTAGCGGTTTCGCTGGACGTTGTCTGGGAAGGTGGAGCCGGAAAATTTGATGCCCGGATGGGCGAGATCGGGATGGCCGGCTGCTTCATCGACAGCATGGGGCAGGAGACGATGGGCGAAACTATCAGATTTCGCGTGCGTCTGCCATCGGGAATCTGGGTTTCGCTCGAGGGTGAGGTCGTTTACCAGGAATACCCGATCGGGTTCGAAGTCCGCTTTACCAACCTGATCCCCGAGAACAAAAGGCTGCTTATCGAAGTGGTTGCAGCCCACGGCGGCAAGGAAGCCCGGCAGCTTCTGCTGGAACAGGCCGAAGAAATCGTTCCCGTACCATCCTCGCACGCATCACGCAGAATTCTGGTTGCGGACGACGAGCCAATGACGCTCCGTATGCTGACCGTTATCATCGAAGCCGAGGGTTTCGAGGTCGTGTCGGCCCCCGATGGCCGCGAAGCGTACAAGATCCTGCAGCAAGACTCTGATTTCTGCGGAGCACTCTTCGACATGATGATGCCTCACCTTCAGGGAATGGACCTGATCCATTACATGAAAAACGATGAGCGTCTAAAAACCATTCCCATAGCAATGGTCACCGCCGAACAAGACCCGAAAGTTTGGAACGACAGCGTCACCGCCGGCGCCCGAATATTTCTTCCCAAACCTTTCAACCCTCCGCAAATCCAAATGATGCTGAAAATCCTCACCAGCACCATTTAAAGAATCTCACTTTTCGACTTCAAGGTGACTGGACGATTTACGGGTATGTGTCCCTTTTTGGGTCGCATATTTGTACCTTAACGGCTCACAAAACTCATACTTCAAACCCCAAAAATAAACGCATATGATTGATTTGCTGGGTTTTATCAACAACTCTCCTATATCCACCATGGCACGGTAATCGCGATAGGATGATGCGCTTTGTTTGCTTTATGTTGCGAATATTCGGTTCTCACAGCAGCAAGTAACATTCCGCCTTCACAATTTCTACTCTCCACAAAAAAATAAAAGGAATATCTATGACAAGAACAAAAAGGGTTTTACAAAGAACTGCCGGCTTAGTCGGAATGTGTTTGCTGCTGGGAGTTATAAGCTCTCAAGCCGCGACTTTGACGGTCAACACGACCGCAGATGCGGGTATCGGCAGCTTACGCCAGGCAATCATCGATGCGACGATCAACGCCGAAGCTAATATCGTCTCTTTCAACGTCCCCACTACCGATCCCGGCTATAATGCAGCGGATAATCGTTTTACGATCAATTTGCTGAGCCCGCTGCCGGACGTCCCGTTGGCGGCGATGACAATAAACAATAATCAGCCTCAGGCCGTAACGGTGAAGGGGAACAACAGTTTCCGCATTTTTACGCTTGTTAACAGTGCCGTCGTCACGATTAACAACCTGACAATCAGCAATGGTTTTAGCAGCACGCTCGGCGGCGGTATTTTCATGGGCAACAGCAGCACGCTCACGCTCACCAGAAGTACGGTCAGTGACAGCATCGCATCCGGCGACGGCGGCGGAGTTTATATGAGCAATAGCGGCACGCTGACGCTTATCGATTCGACCGTTCGCGGCAATACGGCCATCAATGGAGGCGGTATTTTTATCTTTGACAGCGGCACGCTAAACGTCACGCGAAGCACTATAAACGCCAACACTGCCAACAACGGCGGAAGCGGCGGCGGTGTTTATAATGGCACAAGCGGGACTGTAAATGCCTTTAACAGCACGTTTGACGGTAATTCCGCAAGCAATCGAGGCGGCGGAATTCATAATACTGCGACAGTAACGCTCACCAATAATACGGTCACAAGCAATACCGCTCTGATTGGCGGCGGTATATTCAATAATTTCACCGCGACTTTAAATAACAACCTTGTTGCGCTAAACACGGCGGCGGATGGCAATGATCTCGCGGGACGGGCAACACTTGGCAATGCATTTAATGGTAGTTTTAATCTGATCGGTAACGCTGACGGCAGCGAAGGGCTTGGCGTCACCACTAACCAACTGGGTTCCACCGCGAATCCGATCGATCCGCGAATCGGCGCCTTGATTAATAACGGCGGTGCCACATTAACGCGTGCCCTGCACAACCAAAGCCCGGCGATCGATAAGGGCAATAGCCCAGGCGTTATAACCGATCAGCGCGGCAAGGCCCGCCCATACGACAATGCGTTTATTCCAAATGCAGCAGGCGGCGACGGCTCTGACATCGGTGCATTCGAGCGGACATTTACACCGACACCTTATGATTTCGACGCCGACGGAATAGCCGACCTTTCGGTATTTCGTCCAAACGAAGGCAAATGGTATGTGCTTCGTTCAACTGAAGGCTACAATGTCACGAGTTGGGGACTCGCGAACGACATCGTCGCTCCCGGCGATTTCGATGGCGACGGGAAGGCTGATTTCTCGGTGTTTAGGCCTTCGGAGGGTAACTGGTACATCGCTAATAGTACCGGGACTTTCACTGCCGGGCAGTTTGGACTTCCGGGAGATATTCCGGTCCCGGCTGATTATGATGGTGACGGGAAGGACGACCGTGCCGTGTTCAGGCCTTCGAATTCGACCTGGTACATTCTTAACAGCAACGGCCTTAATGTCAGGGAGCAGGCTTTCGGGCTAGCGGGCGACCGTCCGGTT
>JANMSP010000091.1:0-7707 GCA_031389475.1 Pyrinomonadaceae bacterium | reverse complement strand
AAGAAACACATCCAAACTGTCGCCACCTTCCAGATAGTCAAAAAGATTCTGAACTAGTACCCGCGAACCGCGAAAAACCGGCGTTCCACCTAACTTTTCGGCATCACTTTCTATCAATTTACTGCTATGAAAATCTTCCATAAACCAATAGATTATTATAGCACTTCGAGCAGATTTTTAATAGCCGCCAACCATAATAAAAATCTAGGTTTTAGAGAGATTTTACTGCTCCGTTTTCGACACGAGCTACTTTCGCATTTCCACCAAAATTCTCCGTGAAACTTTCTTTCGAAGTTGTGATGAAAGTCTGCGTTTTGCCTTCGAGGAATTCGAGGAGCTGGCCGATGCGTTTGTAGTCGAGTTCAGCGTCGATGTCGTCTAACAGAAATAGCGGATATTCCTGCCGCTGCGAGAAATAAACCGAGAGATTTGCGAGTTGTAGAAGTAAAAGAGCGCTTCGCTGTTGGCCGGCGGAACCGAATTTGCGGAGGTCGTGGCCGTCAAATTGGATGTCGAGATCGTCGCGGTGCGGTCCGACCAGCGAATAACCGGAAACGATCTCGGCTTGAACACGTATTTTTAGACGCTCCGCAATCAATGCTTCGTAATCGGCGAGGTCGCCTTTGTCTTCGAGAGACGATGCATATCGGATGGAAATCTCTTCGCGGCCGAATAGCTTTTTCTCGAGCGCTTCATTCAGCCGCTCGACGAAGCGGACGCGGGATCGGTGAATGCGTGTCGCCGCGATGACTAGCTGCTCGTTCCACGGTGCCAGCAGTTCGGCTGTTTTTTCGATCGAATACTCATTGTCGCGGGCAGTTTGGAGCAGCGAATTTTTCTGTTTGATTACACGGCTGTAATCGGCGATCGTCTGCACGTACGGCGGATGTATGGAGACAATTCCCGCGTCCAGAAACCGGCGGCGGGCGTCAGGGTTGCCGCGGACTATCTCGAGCTCGTCAGCGTTGAAAACGACGGCGTGAAGCTGGCCTAGGTACCGCTGCACCGATTCGCGTTTGCCGTTCACGGTGAAGCTTTTCGTATTGCCTTCGAGCACGGCCCGCAGGTCGCGGTGTATGTCCTCGGCCTGCGTTACACGGCCGCGAATGATCCCGAGATTTTCGTTGAAACGGATCGCCTCCTGGAGCTTCGCGGTTTTGAAAGAGCGGGTCGTGGCGAGAATGTGAATCGCCTCGAGCCAGTTGGTTTTACCTTGCCCGTTTTCGCCGAGAAAAATATTCAGTCCAACACCGCAAGCGATTTCACCCTCTAAATTTCGGAAGTTTTCGATCCCGATGAATTCAAGAAGCATGCAAAAATTCTAGCATGTAATTATATATAATAATTTCTTCCGCATGCTGTGGAGATTTATATTGCAAGTTCCGGCTCGTCTGTGCCAAACTGGATTTGGTTATTTTCCCTGCAGTCCCCCTTTCTCGAAAATAATTTTCTGAACTTCTTTCCTGATTAAGCATATATTTTATATATAGAGTGTTGAACATTCTTTAACACGCTTTTCGCTCCTACAACATTATAAATATGCGTATTCTTGCAATACTATTTTTTGCTTTTGTTTTGTCGGCTTCGGCAGCGGCTCAACAAGTACTTAAACCCGGCTCTGTGGCTCCGGCATTTGCCGGTGAATTGCTGGACGGAAAAGCAATCAACCTCAGCGATATGCAGGGAAAGATCGTCGTGATGACTTTCTGGTCGACACGATGCGCGATCTGCCACAGCGAAATTCCGAAGCTGAATCAGGTCGCCGAACGTTATAAAGGCAAAGATGTTGTTTTTCTCGCTTTGACGATGGAAAATCAAGTTAAGGTTGAGCCATATTTAAAAAAGAACCCGTTCAATTTTAACATTATGCCGAACAGCTTCGGCATTGTGCTGAAATACGCCGATATGGATGGTAAGGGAAATATCGATATGGGCTTTCCCTCGTATTTTCTTATAAACCAGAAAGGTGCGATCGCACTAAAATCGAGCGGTTGGGACAAATGGGCAAACCTCGATTCGCAAATATCAAAGCTTCTAACATCAGATTAAATTTTCCCCGTTAGTGTTTTTTTCTTCTCTAAACCCCGGCTGTCCGTATGCAGCCGGGGATTTTTTTGCGGCGGAAAGTTTGTTTATCGGCAGTATTTGCGATATATTCTCAGTTCGCCGCCTATAATGCGGAGAGGTAGCCTAATTGGTAAGGCAGTAGTCTTGAAAACTACCGCGAGTGATCGCTTGCAGGTTCGAGCCCTGTCCTCTCCGCCATTTCAATTTCCTATTTTTATTTTTGCAGAAGCCTGACCGTTAGGAAGGGCTTCTTTTGCTAGCGTTAAAGCCACTCTTAACGGTCAGGCTTCTGCCTTTGATCGCAATTTTCCTTGATTAAATTTCCGGTTCTGGTGTAGGCTGAGAATGAATGAAGATTCATTCATAAAGTGATTTGGATTGATATAGGTCACCAACTCCTCAATCTAAAATCGCAAAGCTGAAATCCAAAATCAATATGTCTCGCAGTGCACGTTCAAATACACCGGCTCGGACCGTAGTTGCCGATAAACGCGAAGCCATTCTTCGCGCCGGGATCAAAGTTTTCGCGGGCAAAGGTTATTTTAATTCCAAGGTTTCCGATATCGCCGGCGAGGCTGGAATTGCCGACGGTACCGTTTATTTATATTTCAAAAGCAAAGACGAGATACTGCATTCTATTTTCGACCGGGCAATGACGGAGTTTATTTCGGAGGGCAAAAAGGAACTCGCGGAGATTACGGCCCCCGAAGAAAAATTGCGTCGCATTGCCGAGCTTCATTTGGAAAAGCTCGGTGCAGACCGCGATATGGCGATTGTATTTCAGGTCGAGCTGCGCGGATCGACTAAATTTATGCAGGAATTTTCAGCCGCTGGATTTGCGGAATACTTGGATATTATTCGCGAAACAATCGAGCAGGGCCAGAAAACGGGTGTGTTCCGCGACGATATGAAGCCAGTTGTGTGCTCGAAAATACTTTACGGAGCTCTCGATGAAATGGTTACCAATTGGGTACTTTCGAGTAAATCTTATCCTTTGGCGCCGATGGCAGGCGAGGTGCTGAAGATTTTTTTTGGAGGCGTGATGCGGAAATGACCGAACACGCAGCAGACATTCAAACCATTACACGAAAACCGTTTGGCAGGGGTAGACCTTTGTTTGAAAACGAGCCGCGGACGATTCCCGAATTGTTCCTCCACGCGGTCCGAGATCACGAGCGTCCAGACGCATTAAATTTCAAAAAAGATGATAAATGGGAAGCTATATCTTCCCACGAATTGCTCGAACGTATAGAAAGCATTGCTCTCGGCCTATATTCGATCGGGCTGCGAAAGGGCGACAAGGCCGCAATAATTGCCGCGAATTCGCCTGAATGGACCTTGACCGACGCCGGCTGTCAATTTTCGGGCGTGATCGACGTTCCGCTGTATACGACGCTTGCCGCTCAATCCGTCGCGTACATAATTAAAGATTCGGGAGCCAAAATTTTGATCGTTCAGGACAAAGTTTCGTACGACCGGATCGCGAAAGAACTCACCGATTGTCCTTCGATTGAAAAACTAGTTTTTTTCGATATGAACGAAGTCGAAGCCGCTAACGCGATTTCTCTAAAAGAATTGACGGCGTTGGGCGAGCATCTCAGATCCGAAGATCCGTCACTCATCGCAAGGCTGACCGGCGCTGTAGACTCCAATGACATCGCCACGCTGATCTACACAAGCGGAACGACCGGCGAGCCGAAAGGCGTGATGCTAACGCACACAAACATTGTTTCCAACGTCATCGACGCCGGTGAAAATTACGTGTTTTCCGAAGACGATGTGCCGCTTTCGGTCTTGCCGCTATCGCATATTTTCGAACGCTCGGCGATGTATTTGTACATTCTGAGCGGCATGGCGGTTTATTACGCCGAATCGGTGGAAAAGGCGCCCGACAATCTTCGCGAAGTGCGGCCGACGATATTTGTAGGTGTTCCCAGAATTTTTGAAAAGGTTTATGCCCGTGCCAAGCTGAAAGCTACGCAAGCCGGCCGCGTTAGCGAAGTAATTTTCGATTGGGCAATCGATGTGGCGCAGGAATACGCTCTTTGCCTCGAAGACCGGAAGTCGATACCGCCTTTGCTCGGCGTTAAGCATGCGATTGCCGATAAAGCGGTTTATTCTAAATTCCGTGAATTTTTCGGCGGACGGCTGCGTGCCTGCATTACCGGCGGAGCGGCTCTAACGGACGATATTTATCTCATTTTCACCGGTGCCGGAATTTCAATATATCAAGGCTATGGGCTGACCGAGACATCGCCGGTGATAACGTCGAGCAATCCGGCCGGTGTGAAAGTTAAAACGGTCGGCAAGCCAATCCGCAATATGCAGGTCCGCATCGCTGCCGACGGCGAGATAGAAACAACCGGCCCGGGAGTAATGCTCGGGTATTACAATAAACCCGAAGCAACGCGCGAAGCTTTTACCGAAGACGAATGGTTTAAAACGGGTGACATCGGGGATTTAGATGAAGAAGGTTATCTATGCATCACCGATCGAAAAAAGGAGCTCTTTAAAACTTCCGCCGGCAAATACATCGCCCCGTCGCCGATCGAGCAGATGATACGCTCGTCGCGATTCGTAAATCAGGCCGTTCTTGTCGGCAGCGAAAGAAAGTTCGCCGCCGCACTGATCGTTCCAAATTTCGAGCAGCTTGAATCTTACGCAAAGATCAAGGGTTTGGATCTCAAAACGCCGAAGGAATTCTGTGAGAGCCCGAAGATCATCGACCTTCTCGAACGTCAGATCGACGAGGCAACACAAAATCTTTCGCGCCACGAAAAAGTAAAAAAGATCGCCCTGCTCGAAAATGAATTTACCCTCGACGGCGGTGAGTTAACGCCGACCTTAAAGATCAAGCGGCGGATTTTGAATGAGAAATATAAACACGTGATCGATAAGATATATAAGTAGAAAGGGCGACGGGCCCGTTTACTTGAAAACCAGTAGACTCACCAATCCGCTTTCGCTAGTAAAGAATCCTCTGCGGCAATCCGCCACCGAATCCGCTGACCGTCTGTTTGAGGGTTCCGGTGGCCATTTCCAGGATCGTTAAAGCGATGCTCTTTTTGGCCTTATCGACTTCGACAATATCGTATGGCTCAAGCATTACATCTTTTTCTTCGCCTTTTTTGATCTTATCGTAATTCGCGACGATGATTTCGCGATCCTTGGAATTCGACTTTAAGCGGTAGATCTTTATGTCTTTGGTTTTTGCCGTGCGGCTAACGCCGCCGATTTTCGCAATTGCGTCCGACAACGACGTGCCGCCTTCTTTAAGAAGAATTCCCTGCGGTGCCAAAACTTCGCCGGTTATGTAAACCGGTGCCGCTTTTTGAACGACCACTACATCGCCCGGATAAATTACAGGATTAGCTTCTTCCTTTCCAAGCCGCAAGCTACTCAGGCTGTACATTCGTGAAGGCACGTCAAGGCCATCGCCTCCGTCGGCCCTCCAATCGTTTTCGGTGTCGGCTTCATTGCATATCGGCTTACGCGTACGAAACACCTGGACCATTCCGCCGGCTTCTTCCTTAACGCCGCCGGAGAAAGACAGCAGTTCGAGTAAGGTCGTTTTTCTCGTTAGCACCACTTGCTGCGGCGTTCCGACTTCACCATAGATCGTCGCGGGAGGACGGCTGTTGCGGCCGGTAACTCGCAGGCTGAGCTGCGGGTTTTTAAGATACTTCGCAAGGAGCTTTACAACATCTACGCGCAGATCACGCTCGGTAAGGCATTTTGCGGCAACTGGCTTGTCGAAGAACGGCACTTCGATCTTGCCGTCTTCGTCAACCGTTGCAACGAAATCGAATTGCGGTTCGCCTAAAACCTTTCCTGTAACCTCATCGCCCGGGCCGAGAAGATAATTTTTTTGGAGACCGGCTTCGGCGGCCGTGCCCTGGCCAAAAGCCGATTGAATAAGGCAAAATGATGCCGCTAATAAAATGAAAGACCTGAAACGCATAAACAATACCTCGATATGAACTAACGCGATTTAGAGTAACCCACAAGTGGCTTTGATTCAACTTTTTATCTATCCGGTTGTACGGTTATAAATAAAGGTTTAACGCCGCTCGTATCGAAGTATTTGTTGACATAAACCGTAAAGGTAATGTAATTTCAAACTATAAAAACTTTCCATGTAGCAACGTGAAGGATAAAACTACCGTATCTGAACAATTGTGGTTCATGCGTCGCCCGGTTCAATTCCTGGGAGACTTAGCCGTTTTGTGCTCGGCTTTTCTACTTGCATGCCTGCCCGCGATCAATTTCCGCATCGGCGAGGACTATTTCGAACGGGCCGTTACGCAGCTTCCTTTCGTCATCTTCGTTCAATTTACGTCTCTCTTCCTGGTCGGGGCTTATTCGATTCTGTGGCGGTATATCAGCCTTGAAGATCTGAAGGTCTTTCTGAAGGCCGCGTTCGTTTCGGGCGTAATTCTGATCGCCTTCCGTTTTTTACTCGGATTTACCAATTTTAACTTATGGCAGGTGCCGATCTCCGTAATCTTTATCGATACCGTCCTCGCCTTCGGCGGAATGCTGGGCCTGCGGGTTTTGCGCCGGTTCGTTTATGAATTAAGCGACAAGAACCGCAAATACGGCAGTAGACGCCGAATTAAACGAAAAGATGCATTGCTCGTCGGCGCGGGCCGCATGGGTGCATCGCTGGTTAAAGAACTTAAAGGACGGGCGGACGCGGAACTGGAAATTCGCGGAATCGTCGACGACGACGCCAGAAAAATAGGCGGGAGCGTCAGCGGTTGCAAGGTTCTCGGGACAACGGAAGATTTGGCGCGTCTGGTCGATGAACTGAGTATAGAACAGATCGTTATCGCAATCGATCACGCCCAAGGTAAGGACATTCGCCGGATACTAGATCTTTGCACCGCCATTCCGGTCAAAGCGCAGATCATCCCAAGTTTGAACGAAATCGCTCACGGACGCGTTGCCATCAGCCGCATCCGCGACGTTCAGATCGAGGATTTGCTGGGCCGCGATCCGATTCATCTCGATGACGAAAACCTGCACGAATTTTTGACCGGCAAAACGATAATGGTCACTGGTGCGGGCGGTTCGATCGGTTCGGAACTCGTTAGGCAAATCATAAATTACAAGCCGAAAACGATTCTGCTGGTCGAGCGGGCCGAATTCTTTCTGTTTCAGATCGAACGTGAACTTGCCGCTGAGGGTCCGGATCTAGAATACGTGCCGCTGATCGCGGATGTCTGCGACGAACCGAGGATGCGCGAGATCTTCGAGCTTTTCAGGCCCGAAGTCATCTTTCACGCTGCCGCCCACAAACACGTTCCGCTAATGGAAACCAATTCGGCGGAAGCGATAAAGAATAATGTGTTCGCCACGCGGCGCCTCGGTGAGATTGCCGGTGAATTCAAGGCGAAAGATTTTGTTCTGATCTCCACTGACAAGGCCGTGAACCCGACATCTATTATGGGCGCTTCCAAACGAATCGCCGAAATTGTCGTGCAAGACCTGAATCAAGCCTACGAAACGAATTACATGGCCGTCCGTTTCGGCAACGTACTCGGCTCGGCCGGTTCGGTCGTGCCGATTTTCCTCACCCTTCTGGATCTGCTCGCGGAAAATCGGCACAACCGAACCGGCCGAGCCGAGCACGTTGCC
>JANMSP010000078.1:0-3468 GCA_031389475.1 Pyrinomonadaceae bacterium | reverse complement strand
TTTCACACGGATATTGCCCGGCTTAAAGCGGGCGGGATTACCGGTGAATTCTTCGCGATCTATGTTTCGGGAAGCACGATGAAGACCGGCGGAGCAATGCGGCGGGCGATGGACATGATCGATGCGACGAACAGGGAAGTCGAACGCAATCCGGACAGCCTCACTTCATGCACGACCGCCGCCGAGATACGCAGGGCGAAGAAGCAAAACAAGATCTGTATCCTGATGGGGATCGAGGGCGGTTATGTAATCGAAGACTCGCTGTATGCCCTGCGGAATTTCTACCGGCTCGGCGTCCGGTACATGACATTGACGCATAACGTCGCCACTAACTGGGCCGACGCCCACCGCGATGAAAAACATAACGGCCTGACGGACTTCGGCGAGGATGTCGTTCGCGAAATGAATCGCCTCGGGATGCTTGTGGATATATCGCACGTTTCCGAGAAGACGATGAATGATGCACTGGACGTCTCGACCGCTCCGATAATCGCCTCGCACTCGGGCGCACGCGGCGTCAACGATCACACGCGCAACGTATCCGACGCCGTGCTCACCCGCATCGCGAGAAACGGCGGTGTGATAATGATTAATTTCTATCCGTCATTCCTCGACGCCCGCACCAATAAGGAGCAAAACGAGCGCTCCGCCCGGCTCCGCGATCAAGTCACCGCACTTAGCGCTCAATTCAAGGACGACCCGAAAGCCTTCGACGAAGCCGAGCGCAAGTTGATGGAAGCCAACCCGATCTATGTCCCAACCTATACCCGAATCGTCGACCACATCGACCACATCAAAAAAGTCGCCGGAATTGACATAGTCGGTCTCGGCTCCGACTATGACGGCATTCCATTCCTTCCTATCGGAATGAACGGCGCCGAGGATCTCGTCCTAGTCACTTACGAAATGCTGAAACGCGGCTACACGGAAGCTGAGATAAAGAAGGTGCTGGGCGAGAATTTTCTGCGTGCGTTCGCGAAAGCCGAACAGGTCGCCGGTAGTCGCCGAGTTAGCGGACAGGGTAGCTTGAAGAAGATTAAATAAAAGCTACGGGATTTTATGGTCGGGTCAGTACCGAGAGCGGTAGCGACCGGGTTCTTTTACATTGATGAGTAGAACTTTGGTCCCTACCGCTCTCGGGACTGACTCGCCATACAATCTTAGTGTTCGCAGGACTTATCAAGCACGGCACTGACCTACTTCCGCAAGTAAGTCAGTACCGAACTTTGTTGTCTAGTTATGCAACCATTTACATTCCAGCGCCATGACACTTCTTGAATTTCTTGCCTGAGCCGCAATAACATGGGTCGTTGGGTTTGACCTTTGGCTGGTCGCGGACGAACGGGGTATTGCGGACGGCATCTTCACCGGCGACTCCGGCGGTAGACATTGCTCCGGTGAAGGCCATTCCGGCGGCTTGCCTTCGGGCACGCTGGCTTTCCAAGCGCCCAAGGCGTTCGATTTCTTCCTGTTCGTCTTTTTGGACGATCTCTAAGTGAAACAACGCTTTTGTCGTATTTGTGTCAATGCGGTCGAGCATGTCCTGGAACATATCGAACGACTGTTTTTTGTATTCGACAAGCGGATCTTTCTGGCCGTAGCCGACGAGGCCGATGCCCTGTTTAACCTGGTCGATCGAGAGCAGGTGATCCTTCCACTGCGAATCGATGATGTTGAGCATAATGTAACGCTCGTAAGCACGCAGGCTTTCCTCACCGGCCATCGCTTCTTTAGCGGCGTACCTTGCCGAAGCGGTTTTCCATATAGCTCCTTCGATCTGCGTCGGAGTCATCCGTTTAAAATCGACATCGGCATCGCGTGCCGGATCGACACCGTAAATGCTTTCGATCTCAGCAGCGTAGGTATCGACTTCCCATTTCGCAGGCCCGGCTTCGAGGCTTAAAAAGCTGCCTGTCAGATCACCGAGCAGGTCGCGGGCGACGCCTTTATCACCGAGAAGGTATTCGCGGTGTTCCGGTTCGAACATCAACTGACGGCGTAAACCGTAGATAGTTTCACGCTGGCGGTTCATCACGTCATCGTATTTGAGAACGTGTTTACGCGTTTCGAAGTTGCGGGCCTCGACGGCCTTTTGGGCACGTTCGATCTGTTTGGAAACCGTTTTCGATTCGATCGCCACGCCCTTCTCCATTCCCAGCCATTCCATCATCGAGCGAACCTTATCACCAGCGAAGATTCGCATCAGATCGTCTTCCAGCGACAAAACGAACCGCGAAGAACCCGGATCGCCCTGCCGCCCGGCACGTCCGCGAAGCTGATTATCGATACGTCGGGATTCGTGCCGTTCAGTGCCGAGAATATGCAATCCGCCGGCATCTACGACCTCTTTATGTTCTGCGGCAACAACGGTTTTCGCCTTTACAAGCTCTTCCTCAAACTGTTCCGGCGTTGCCTCGTCCGGATTGATTTCCCTGCGTTTCAGATACTCTCGGGCGAGCGAATCCGGATTTCCGCCGAGCAGAATATCGGTTCCGCGACCGGCCATATTTGTGGCGATGGTCACGGCGCCTTTGCGGCCGGCCTGAGCGATAATGTCGGCTTCCTGTTCGTGGTATTTAGCGTTCAATACCTTATGCGGAACTTGGAGTTTCGCAAGTTTCGATGCAACGAGCTCTGAATTCTCGACCGAAACCGTACCGACCAGAACCGGCTGGCCATTCGCGTGAAGCACCTTGATCTCGTCGATCACCGCGTCCCATTTTTCTTCGAGCGTGCGGTAGATCATATCCGAATGGTCTTTGCGGATCATAGTTTGATTAGTCGGGATAATGACGACGTCGATGCTGTATGTCTCGCCGAATTCTTCCGCTTCAGTTTCTGCCGTACCGGTCATGCCCGATAGTTTTTCGTACATTCGGAAGTAATTTTGCAGCGTGATCGTCGCGAGCGTTTGATTTTCCTTCTCGATCTTCACGCCCTCCTTAGCCTCGACGGCCTGGTGCAGTCCGTCTGACCAGCGGCGTCCTTCCATCAGGCGGCCGGTGAAATCATCAACGATAATGACCTCGCCATTCTGAACGACGTAATGATGATCGGCTTTGTAGAGTGTGTGGGCTTTCAGGGACTGCTCGACACAGTGCAGCAGGTCCATGTTGCCAGGATCGTAAAGGTTTGAAACACCGAGCAGTTTTTCGGCTTTCGTCACGCCCTGTTCCGTCAGAACGGCGGAGTGGTTCTTTTCGTCGAGAAGATAATCGCCCGTGGTGACCTTTGTTTCCTCATCCTTGTGGCCGCGTTCGAGTTTTGGGATCACCTCGTTTGCCGAAAAATATTTGTCGGTCGCTTCGTCCGTCGCTCCGGAGATGATGAGCGGCGTCCGGGCTTCGTCGATCAGGATCGAATCGACCTCGTCGATAATCGCGAAATAGTGATCGTGCTGCACTAATGATTCGACATCGAACTTCATATTATCGCGAAGATAATCGAAGCCGAATTCATTGTTTGTGC
>JANMSP010000354.1:0-5690 GCA_031389475.1 Pyrinomonadaceae bacterium | reverse complement strand
GCAATCAGTCGCAACTGACTAACGGCGAAGAGAATCCAAGATCTAAAACTCAGGATCTAAAATCCTTACGCGGTGATCTGGACAACATCATCCTGAAAGCTTTGCGCAAGGAGCCGGAAAGGCGTTATGCATCTGTCCTCGAATTCTCCGAAGATATTCGCCGCCATCTCGCCGGCCTGCCGGTGACTGCAACGGCGGACACCTTTTCATACCGCATCGAAAGATTTGTCAAAAGACATCGTGCGGGTGTTCTGACGAGCGGTTTGATTGTTTTAACGCTTTTGTCGGCAACGGCAATCACGGCGTGGCAGGCGGTTGTCGCTGTGCGCGAGCGTGACAGGGCCGGGCAGCGGTTTAATCAAGTCCGAAAACTCGCCAATACGGTTTTGTTCGAGTATCACGACGGCATTGCCAAACTGGCCGGATCGACTCCGCTGCGTGAAAGAATGGTCAAGGACGCGCTCGAATATCTGAATACCCTGGCCAAAGAAAATATCGACGACGCCTTGCTTCAAAGCGAACTCGCGACGGCATACTTCAAGGTCGGCGAAGTGCAGGGCGCTCCTGCCAAATCCAGTCTCGGCGATTACGGCGGCGGTCTGGAGAGCTTCAAAAAGTCATTGGCGATCCGGGAAAAGCTCTATGCCGATGCTCCGCAAAATGAACAATTGAAGATCGACCTGATTCAAAGCCACCAGATGGTTGGCCACCTATCACAAGTAACCGACGACATTCCCGCGGCGCTCAGCCATTATCGTCAGGCTTTCGCCATTTTCGATTCGATGCCGGCAAGAAATCTGGATGCCAAACGCAGCCTTGCGATGCTGCACACGAGGAACGGAGCCGCTCTTTCTTCCAGCGGCGAACTCGTCAGTGCGATCGAAAATTTCCGCCGGGCGATCGTTATAACGGACGAACTTGTTTTGTCGAATCCCGATAACAGGGATGTCAGGCGGGATCTTGGTTTATCCAACGCTTTACTTGGCGACGCGCTGGAAGAAGCCGGAAATTTGGATGGCGCCATTGCGTCGCAACGGGCCGCCGTCGCCGCTTTTGAGCTGCTCATTGTCGATACGGACGCACAATCGAAACGCGACCTAAACGCGGCCACCGGAAAAATCGGTGATGTTTTGTTCAAGATGGGCAAACATCAAGAAGCTTTGGTTATTCAATTAAAAGCCACCGCGGTTGATGAGGAACTTCTAAAATCCGATCCGAAAAACGCTTTGCTGCGGCGTGACGTGCAGGTCGATTTTTATAAGCTTGGCCGGATTGAATCGGAACTCGGTAATATGAATGCCGCACTGAAAAATCAGCGTCGATGTATCGATTTTTGCGAAGAAGCCGTTGCCGCCAATCCTGAAAGCTCTGAGTCACGCGGAGACCTCGGCGTCGCATATTATTTTTTCGGGGCAATGCATGAGAAGAACAATGATTTGACCGCGGCCTTGGAATACTACAAAAAAGCGACGGAAATCGAAGAAGCAATGTCAGCCGCGGACCCGACAAATACCGCCGTGCTCAGCAATGTTTCGGAAGATTATCTGAAAGTAAGTGATGTGGCTTTGAAACTCGGTAACCGGGCCGAAGCACTCGCTGGGTATCTCAAAGCACTATTGATTCGCGAAAAACTCGCCGCCGGCAATCAGGAAAACGCCGCCGGCCGCGCCGTATCCGCAAAAGTTTATGAAAGCCTGGGCGACTATTACTTTTCACAGTCAAGAATCGATAAGCCGCTCGAAAACTTTAAAGAGGCAAAACATCGCTACGAGCAAAGCCTTGCGGTTTGGAATGATTTGTCGCAAAAGAGCATTTTGCTATCGGAAGATGCCGCCAAACCTGACGCGGTAAGGCAAAAGATAACAAAATGCGATCAAGCGTTGTAAAGACGGTAAATACAAACGCGGCCGCAATTGAAATATCAATGACCATGAAACCATCGAACTGGAAGCTTATAAAAGACCTGTTCAGTGCGGCAATCGATTTGTCCCCGGATGAGCGTGCGTCCTTTTTGAGAAATTGCGACGAAGAACTTAGAATCCCGCTTAAAACTTTAATCGAAGCACACGAACAAGCGGGCGAATTTATCGTTGAGCCTGCGATAGTCGAGATCGGTCTGTCCGAAGAGGATAAGCTTGATTTTTACATCGGCAAGCAGATAGATTCATACAAGATAATTCGTGAGATCGGACAAGGCGGCATGGGAACCGTTTATCTAGCTAACCGTGCCGACGAATCTTTCGACAAGACGGTCGCCGTCAAGCTGATCAAACGCGGAATGGATACGAGTGCGGTCCTTAAACGTTTTGTGATGGAACGACAGATTCTCGCCAATCTCGAACATCCGCATATCGCCGGGCTGCTCGACGGCGGCTCGACCGAAGACGGGTTGCCGTATCTGGTGATGGAATATGTCGAAGGCGAACCGATAACAGAGTTCTGCATTTCAAAAAATCTTGATATTAATGCCCGGCTGGAACTTTTTCAAAAAGTCAGCCTGGCCGTTTCATACGCTCATCAAAATCTGGTCATTCACCGCGACATCAAGCCTTCGAATATATTAGTCACGGATGACGGCACGCCGAAGCTGCTTGATTTCGGCATCGCTAAGCTGCTTCACCCGGACTGGTCGCTCGATACCGCCGAAGCAACCGCAACAATGTTTCGCGTGATGACACCCGAATACGCCAGCCCGGAGCAGATCCGCGGATTGCCGATCACGACGGCCAGCGATGTCTATTCGCTCGGCGTGGTGCTGTACGAATTGCTGAGCGGCGAGCGGCCGTATAAGATCCACAGCCGGTTGCCTGACGAAATACAACGGGAAGTTTTGGGGCAGGAACCGGTTCGCCCCTCGTCAATCGTGAGCAAAGAGTCCAGAGTCCAGAATTCAGAGTCGGGAGCCGGAACCGGGAAGAACACCAAACAAGAGACATTAAATGAGCAACAGGTTCACGAATCGCAGACTTTAGATCACCGATCTTTGAAGGGTGATTTGGACAACATTATATTGAAAGCTTTGCGTAAGGAACCAGAAAGGCGTTATGCCTCAGTTCAGGAGTTTTCCGGGGACATCCGAAGGCACCTTGCCGGCCTGCCCGTGACGGCGACGGCCGATACCGCTTCATATCGGGTGAACAAGTTTGTCAAAAGGCATCGTGTAGGTGTTTTTGCATTTGCGGCGATGATTTTGACGCTTCTGGTTTCGACATCGATTGCTACTTGGCAGGCGATAGCCGCCGGGAACGAACGCGATAAATCCGAGCAGCGTTTTGCACAGGTCCGCAAGCTCGCCCACACCATTCTTTTCGATTATCAGGAGAGCATAAAGGAAACGCCGGGCGCCACCGAGATGCGTGGGAAAATGATAGCCGATTCGGTCGAGTATCTGGATAACCTTGCCAGCGAGAGTGATTATTCGCTGAAATTGCAGCGTGATATCGTGGCGGCTTACCGCAAAATCGGAGATATTCAAGGCTCGTTCGCCGGCGGTGGCAATCTGGGTAAAAATGAAGCCGCGCTTGAAAGTTTTCGAAAGGCTTTAGCGATAGAGGAAACAATCGTTGCAGCGAACCCGGAGAGCAGTGAAGATAACCAAATGCTGGCCCGCATACTTCTGGATATTGCTCAGCAACACGAATATACCGGAGATTCACAGAGCGGGGAGGCATTTGCCCGAAGAGCTATTGAGATTTTTAAGAAAATTACCGGGGAGCTTCCCGCTGAAACAAAACCTCGTTCGGACTTGGCGCGCGGGCTTTGGACGCTGGCATCCGCAGTTCGTTCCGGCGGCGATCTGGACGGAGCATTAGCGGCATACCATGAATCCGCTGAAATTTATGAAAAACTAGCCGCGGAAAAGCCGGAAGAGCGCAAGTTCATTCGCAACGCGGCATTGACCTATAAGAATATCGGGGCTGTTCTGGAACTTAAAAAGGACTTCGCATCGGCATCTGAATACTACAATAGAGCTTTACCGATCGATACGAAAAACGCGGCGGAAGAACCTGATTCGACAACTGCCCAGATGGATTTATCTTTTACTTTCGGTTCCCTGGCAACGGTCTCGATGAATTTAGGAGACTTCAATGCGGCATTGGAGCATAACCGAAGCAAGCTGGCCATTCAGGAAAAAGTTGCCGCGGCGGATCCGAAAAATGCCTTTGCGCAATCGTCGCTTGCCAAGACCTATCGAATGTTTGGAGAAATTTGGACGATGCTTAAAAAATTTGACGAAGCAGCTTCAAATCATCAAAACTCGATAAAGATACACGAACGGCTGCTGGCCATCGATCCGCAAAATGTAAAACGAAGCGTTGCTTTGGCGGAAGGTTATTCTTTATTCGGGAATTTTCTATCAAATTATCCCGGCAAAAGATTGCAACTTGCCCGGCTCGGTCAAGCTGAACGGTTTCAGAAGCTCGGTCTGGATATATTTGAAGAATTAAGATCGAAAAATACAATCGATAAAGCAAGTGAAGAAACTTATGCCGATGCACGAAAGAACTGGCAAAAAACCGTTTATGAAATAGCCAGGCTCAATGCAAAATGAAATCCTGTTCGATCATTTGGCGGCGGAGCGAATTTTCGGTGAGTTTACTTAATACGTTTTACCGGCGAACGTTTTAATTTTTTTTTAGGGGATTCCTGATAACTGGAAATGCGTTTTGATAGCGTATTTCGATGAATGCCGAGGGCACTCGCAGTCTTGGAAATGTGGTCGCAGTGACGTTCAAGGGCGATTTGGATATATAGCTTTTCAAATTCCGTGATAGCTTCGTCGAGCAAAATGCGCCCGTCGAGCATCTCAATTATCAAAGTTTCCATCTGATCGCGCAATAGCATAATCTTCTGGCCGCGAACTTAACGCTGGCTTCCAGCCGCCGCAGTGTAAATCCGCCTGAGACCCGCCAAGATGGCGGCGTTACGGTTTAAAAGGCAGCCTGTTCTACGGGATTGCCGGTTAAAATCTCGTAAGCATGTAAATATCTTTCCGTCGTCGCGTCGGCGACTTCTTTCGGCAGCGGCGGTGCGGGCGGCTGTTTGTCCCAATCGAGCGTTTCGAGGTATTCGCGGACGAATTGTTTATCGAATGATGCCTGTGCTTTTCCCGGCTCGTAGCTTGCGGCATCCCAAAAACGCGAGGAATCGGGCGTTAAGACTTCGTCGATGAGAAGAATATCTCCTTCTTCATCGAGGCCGAATTCGAATTTCGTATCGGCTATGATAATACCGCGAGTCAGGGCGTATTCGGCGGCTTCCCGATAAATTTGGAGAGTCAGTGACTTGAGCTTTTCCGCGGTTTCGGCACCGAGAATATTCGCGAACTCGGCTTCGGTGATATTTTCGTCATGACCGGCTGCGGCTTTGGTCGCGGGGGTAAAGATCGGTTCCGGCAGCTTCGCGCACTGCGGCAATCCCGGGGGCAGTTTATGCCCGCATACCATTCCCGTCGCCTGATAATCCTTCCAGCCCGAGCCTTCCAGATACCCGCGAACAACGCATTCGACAGGGAAGACCTTCGTCCTTTTTACCAGCACTGAACGTCCGCGAAGCTCTTCGTGATTCCTCACCGCTTCCGGCATTTGCCCGAAATCGGCGGTTATCAAATGGTGATCGGCGATATGCCCGAGCCGTCCGAACCAGAATGTAGAAAGGGCCGTAAGCACCGAACCCTTTTGATTGATCGG
>JANMSP010000030.1:0-4714 GCA_031389475.1 Pyrinomonadaceae bacterium | reverse complement strand
TACCGAGGAATTGCTGAAGATCCTAAATGAATTTAGCACCTCTCCGAATGTTTCGTTCGGAGAGGTGATGAGACTGGTGAAGCAAAGAATGCTGTCACGAGGCTTTCCTATGGTGTTAACTATGATGTCTTATGGCGACGCCGATTGGCAGATCGGTACTGGGAGATGAGGAGGTTTTGACCGATGTTTCGAATTGATATGCTCAAAGCTGGTTGGGGAGATTGCCTTTGGATCGAATACGGTGATAGGAATGCTCCGAAGAGAATACTGATCGATGGCGGGATAACATCAACATACAAATTGTTGGAGGAACGCATCCTCACTCTTCCCGAAGAGGATCGGCACTTCGAGCTTTTCGTGATAACTCATGTTGACGCTGATCACATAGAAGGAGCGATCAAATTATTGGGAAGGACTGATAAGTTGGGCGTAACCTTTGGCGATATCTGGTTCAACGGATACAAGGAGTTGCAGGTTGCGGAAGATCGGATGGGCGGGATGTACGGAGAGTTTCTTTCTGCGCTCATCGAGGCTAAGGGCTTAAGACATAACAAGGCCTTTAACGAGACCCGCGAAACGCACCATCCGGTTGCTGTCGCTGAATCAGGCGAACTACCGGTAATTGACATCGACAGGAGTCTTACTGCCACGATTCTTTCTCCGACGCCGCAGAAGCTTAGAGACCTTATCCCTAGATGGGTCGACGAGATTGAGAAGGCGGGCTTGAAACCTGAGAGTCCGACCGAGACGGTTCTGGAATTTCTCGAAAGGAGAAAGGTGTTAAGGCCGGAAGACGAATTGTTAGATCGCATGGGCGAGGGCGATGACGATCACGGTTTGGATATAGAAGGTTGGTCGAAGCTTGATTTTCCCGAAGACGACGAGGAGCCCAACGGAAGCAGCATCGCGATCTTGTTCGAGTTTCATGATGATGAGGACGATAAGGTCAAGAAGTGTTTGCTGACCGGGGACGCATTTCCATCAGTGCTCAACTCTTCCCTCAGAACTCTGATGGAACCGGACCAACTCAGATTTGAACTGGATGCCTTTAAGATGTCCCACCACGGGAGCAAAAAGAATACGAGCGTTGAGTTACTCACGCTGCTCGATTGCAAGACGTTTATGTTCTCGTCCAGTGGTCAGAGGTTTAGCCATCCGAACAAAGAGACAATTGCCCGAGTGCTGGCGAATCAAAAGAAGGGAAATGTACCTTGCTTATGTTTTAATTATCTTTCCGACCTTAATAAGCTATGGAACGTAAAGGATGCGGTTAGCGGAAGCTTTCCGTATGAAGTAAATTATGCCGTGGAATCTAGCGACTGCGTTTCAGTAAAAATGTGAATAATTAATGACCTACACAAAGTCGACGCGGAAGCTCGAAAAGAGACGATAGTCGACAGGTATGACGAGGAACTTACGTCAATTCTCCAGACTATGACTTTAAGTCGGCTCCCTATCTCGAGCCTTATCGACATTATATCAACAACCCATTTAAGGGAAACGTCTCAGTACCAGGCTTTCTCAGATTTAGTCCGGCCGACATGAACGAGATTCTTCGTTTCGCCAACGGTCACAAGACTTAACTTCTATTCGGGCCTGCTCTTAAATAGAGAGCAGGCCCAGATCTATTGGGTAAGGTACTTTAAGTGTAATCCTACCAGTAAAACTCGCGTGCCACCGACAGCTATTTTAAGTTAAGGATGCGGAAACAGAGCTGGGTCCCAGCCGATCTGCCGACGGCTATAGTCACAAATGGTCAGTGTATTTTGGTTCATTAGGCAGTCAGCTTGCTGTCCGGGCGGGAAACACCCAATGCAATTATTGTTCGGAACGCCGAGATATCCGTTAGATCCGCCACAGGAGCAATTTCCGTATTCGTCCGCCGCACCAAAAATGTGACAGGATTCATGAGCGAACACTCGATGGATATTGTCGGGTCCCCATCCGTCGTTCTGATAGTGCATCACCACCTTTTCCCATATAGCATAGGCAAAATGGTTAAGTTCGTACTTGGTGAAGAAGGCGATGTAGGACCAATTGGTCCGTTTCGAATCTTTAAGATCTCGGGCATACTGACTGTAGCCGGGCCGTCCCCCTGCATAGCCCATTGCGCCGAGAGCCGCATCCCGCCAGCCCTTTTCATATCTCTCGTACGCATCGCCTGCTCCCGGGTAAGGGCCAGGCGCAACGTCGACAGTAACGGGGCGGATATCGTATACGAACGAAACTCTCGCTCTCGGTTCGACCGTTGCTAGCCATGTCAGGGCTCGCTGGGCTTCCTGTACCACCTTAGCCTGCTCGGCGGTCGTCATCATTTCCGGGCCCTGATCGCGTGAGACGAGGACTAATCCGATTGCTACTGAGCCTATCATGCAAAGGCTCGTTGGCGTGCCTGTGGATTCCATAACCTCGGCACCTATCGGGAGACCGGACACCCTTTCGCGGATTTCGCTTCTCTGAAAGGGAGATTCGTAGCCATCGGCATCCCACACTAATCCTTCCTGCGGGGTAGGCGCCGGATTTTCATCGCTTTCGAGATCCTTCCAGGCTTCTACGGCGAGTTGGGTACCGGCATCAAGTTCTTCGGGAGCCTCAGAGGTAGATTTCTTAAGCACTCCCTTTCCGACTGTTTCAGGCACCTCGGCCACAAACACCACCGGGCTGAACTGGTGAATAATCCGGCCGCCCGCCTCTTCTATTTCCGCCTTCGCGGTTTCCTCGTTTTTCGTATATCTCAGTATTTTTTTCATTTCTTCTCCCGTAGCAATTACTTGATCTTGCTGGATTTGGTATAGGGGACGTAGCTTTTGACCACGCCGGACTGCTTAATAGCTCCGTAGTTATCAAAAACATAATAGTAGGCGATAGATCCGCCACTGAATTGGACACTGCTGCCGCTACGGAAGAGGTCGACCAGAGGTGTGCTCTTTATCCGAACATTTCCACCAGACTTGGAATTTTTGATCTTGATCCAGTAGATATTTCGAGTCTGCATGTTATTAACGATCGCTTCAGTTCTCAGAATCTCCCAGAAGGCCATGCTTCGGTCAGAACTATCTTTTCCAGGAATCTTTTCCTCAGTCTCCGTGACGGTGGTGTTGGGAGGGGCTCCGGTGCTCGTAGTTGTAGTCTTATTTGTTTCTGGCGTGGGTGGTGAAACAGAGAGGCCCAAGCTCTCTTTTATATTTTTGTAGGTCTTGTCTATCAGATTCTTGGAGCCATATGGAGCGGTACACGCACCCTGAATCGAAGAAAGCTCTGCACTTCCGAGTTTGTTCAACATCCCACCGGGCAATCCGTTCAGAGGAGTGAAATCCAAGTTCGAAATATATGGATTCCCGAGGGTTATCCCGTGACTAGAAAGATTTGAGGCGAGGCTTGCCCAAACTATGTCGTCTTCAATATCAAATTCGACGCCGCTAATCTTGGTGTCTGTTTTTAATAGAGGCAGCCATCCAAGAAATACACTCGCGAGTGCTCCGATCGGAAGGGCTCCCCCGGGACCGCCAGGATAGCATTTAGCATACTCGCCATTTACGAGATTGAGCTGTTGGTGAAGCCTATTGAAGGCAGCAATTCTTTCATATTCAGAATCCTTATATACGTAGAGGCCGCTGATCCCCTTGCCCGTTAAATCCGAAGCAATGGTTCCGGAGAGCTTTTCCATTGCATTAAGCGCCTGGATTCGAGATTCGATAAGATCCCCCTCAACTGTGTTATTCGCTGTCAGGGAATCCGCATTGGGTGCGGGGAATTTTGCTTCGAATTCTTCCTTCTTAGCCTTCGCAATTTTTGCACGGTTTTCAGCTTCATCAACATCGGATTGACCTGTCTGGGCAAATGCCAATGAGTGGGATGGGATGATCAATGCTGTCGTCAACAGCAGGTAAAATATTTTATACATATCGATGTTCTCCTTGTTGTCCGGCTTGCAGACATTACTAGATCAAATTTTCTAGATCACAAACTCTGTTTCTACGAGCTTAAAATTCTGATTGCCGCGGCGTTATTGCTTCCATTTACTGAGCTCTCCAGAGCTATGGTGTCGAGGGCGATGCGGGCGTTTTTTACCTTTTCCTCGAGCATCTCGCGCTCCGTTGCTGCTACCTTTTCTGACTGCCGGGCCGCTGCGGCGGCGTTTGACTGGACGACGATCTGTTCTTTCAGCGAGTTCTCTACTTTTGCGGCCGGCAGGCGGCCAAAGAAATAGCCGACGATGACAAAGACTATCGGCTGCAGGTTTTGCACTGCGTTGCTCGCCTTAATCACATCCACCACAGTGAGGGCATAGAGGATGACGAAAACGACCGTGATGAAGAGCATTGTCCAGGTTTTGACCTCTTCGCTGATCGACGAAGTAGTTGAAGGATCGGGTTCGGGCATTTTGTATTTCTCCTTGTATTTGCGCCATTGCGCCTTGCTGGGCGGGACGGTCTGAGCATTCCATTAAAGATGAAGAAAAGAAAGTCTTGAGAAAAAAGCGAATTCGCGTTAAACTTACCGCGATTCTAAAAACACAACAAGCTGGTACAACTTTTTCAAGTTTCAAGCACTTTTACGGTGCCATTATCGGGTTCATAAGATAACGCCCTGATCCCGGTCGGAAACTATCATTTTTTTGAATTTGTTTTTTTAGAGCTTCACTGCGATGACAGCTTCCACGGAAATTACCGGACTGCTTATAAACTGGGGAGACGGCGACCATGCCGCGCGA
>JANMSP010000551.1:0-11406 GCA_031389475.1 Pyrinomonadaceae bacterium | reverse complement strand
ATAGATCGACACTTCCGAGCCTTCATAAACACCGCCGTCATCGCGAACTCCCGGCCCCTGCGGCAGCCGCAGCCGTGTAATCTTGCCCGGTGAAGGCAGGAAATTATTATCTGGATCCTCGGCATAAACGCGGCATTCGATGGCGTGCCCGTTCATCCGGACATCGGTCTGCTCGAATGAAAGCTTTTCACCCCACGAAACGCTGATCTGCTCGCGGACAAGATCGATGCCGGTAACGAGTTCGGTGACCGGATGCTCGACCTGCAGACGCGTATTCATCTCAAGAAAATAAAACGACCTGTCGAGATCGGAAACAAGAAATTCCACCGTTCCCGCCCCGACATAATTAACCGCATTTGCGACCATTACCGCGCATTTACCCATCTTTTCGCGCAGTTCCGGGGAATTTATAGGCGACGGGCATTCTTCGATAACCTTCTGGTGCCGCCGCTGGATCGAGCATTCACGCTCGCCCAAATGGACGTGATTTCCGTGGCTGTCGGAGAAGATTTGGATCTCGATATGCCGTGGACGGACAATGGCCTTTTCGATATAAACTGCATCGTCGCCAAAACTCGCCAGTGCTTCCGATTGCGATGCCTCAAGCGCATTTTTCAGCTCGCTTTCATCGCCCACGAGCCGCATTCCCTTCCCGCCGCCGCCGGCCGATGCCTTCAGCATCACCGGGTAACCGAAACTCGCCGCCGTTTCCTTAGCGTCCTCGAGTCCGGTCAACGGTTCGGTCGTTCCCGGAACGACAGGAACACCGGCCGCAATCGCGATCTTTCGTGCCGACATCTTGCCGCCCATCGCTTCCATCGCTTCCGGCGGTGGACCGATAAATTTTATTCCCGCAGCCTGCACACGCCGCACGAATTCAGCGTTCTCCGACAAAAATCCGTATCCCGGATGAATCGCCTCGGTCCGGGAAAGTTTAGCAACCTCAAGAATCCTGTCCCAACGCAGATAGCTCTCACTCGAAGGTGCCGCGCCGACGTGATGAGCCTCATCCGCCATTCGAACATGCATCGCATTACGGTCGGCATCCGAATAGACCGCAACCGTCGCGATCTTCATCTCGCGGCAAGCACGGATCACACGACAAGCAATCTCTCCACGGTTTGCAATTAAAATTTTAGTGAACATATTCAATGGAACGCGGACATCCTTGTCCGCAACGGTTGCGGACAAGGATGTCCGCCTTCCGCCTTAAACCAACGTCGAATTGCCTTGATTCTTGGGATCGTAGCGAACACCGACCTTCGCACCGGCTGCATACTGCAATGGATCGCGACGCCGTTCTTCATCCAGCAATTCTGACGATTCGAAATCGACGCCGTTCAGCGTGTAAACAAAAAAGACTATCTCGTCTCCGCTAGGCGTAGTTTCGGTATCGATAATGACGCCATCGGTGATCCGGCCGTGCGACAGGAGATATTCGATCCGCTCGCCGTTCGAGAGAGGTTCTTCTTTTCGCTTAAAAAGATTTAAAAGTCCCATCGTGCTAGTCCATAATAAGCGGCGGCTTGCCGTATCTTGCACGCAGGTTGTTCGCGGCTGACAGGATCGTCGGCTGTTTCAGCAATCTTGCCTCGAGCGGCCGTTTGCCGGGTATGTCGATCATTATCGAACCGATAAGTATTGTCAGAACTCCAGGGCCCGGGCCGAGCAGCATCACGATTCCGGCGAGAACGATGATGACACCTACTAGATTTTTAACAGCTACCACGCCCCAACGCGTAATCCATGAGCTATTTGGAAGAAAATCCTGCTGGTAATGCGAGCTAAAATAATTCTCCGGAATCTTTATCATTACTACGGCGACGAGCAGGGTGCTGGCAAGAAACGAAACGACAAGCAGCCCCAGACCGAAAGCTATCCGGCCTAATGTTAAAGATTCCCAAAATTGGCTCAGCCAGTCAAAGATCATTTCGATTCCACGCCTTCCAGTTTCCTAAATTCCTGCCAAATAAAAAACATCCGGTGGATCAGCGTCCAGATCGAACCGACAGCCAATACCCAAAGCACTTGCGGCATCCGGTTGAATAAAAAGAAATCGGAGTTCCAATCCCACGTCGATAAAGCTCCGATCACCAGCAAAACAATTCGCTCAGGCCGCTGCAAAAACCCGACATTCGCTTTAACGCCGAGTCCTTCGGAACGCGCCGTCGTATAACTGACCATGACGGAGCCGATCAGGCCGACACCGGCGAGAAACACATTAAGCAGCGAATGCTCAGGCGAATTCCCGGCGTAAAACATCATTATGCCGAGAAACGCGACCATGTCCGAAAGCCGGTCAAGCGATGAATCCAAAAAGCCGCCGAATTTTGTCACGTTTCCCGTTAGGCGTGCGACATTTCCGTCAAGCATATCGAAAAGATTCGCCACGATCAGCACAATTCCCGCCCAAAAGAATTCGCCCATGCCGAAAAGCACGCCGCACAACACATTTATGCTAACGCCGACGGTCGTCAATATGTTCGGCGACACGCCGGCAGACGCAAGTCCCCGCACCATCGAATTGATGATCCGCATTGCCCCGCGTCCGATGCTTGCTCCTAACATAGTGGTCAAGGTTAGTGGTGAGTAGATAGTGGTTGGTAGAAATTCTGAAAACTAATCACTCACCACTATCCACTCACCACCATTTAGTCCTTTTCGTGGATCGTCCGTAACCGTTTCAACTCAAAATTTCGGAAGCCGGTCGGTGTTTTTACCTTGATTTCGTCGCCCTCTTCCTTTCCCATAAGAGCCTGGCCGATGGGAGAAACGGTGGAGATCAAACCATTTTCGGGATCGCTTTCCTCGGTTGTAACCAAACGGTAATTCACCTTTTCATCGCGTTCGATGTCGTAAAGCACGACGCGGGAACCGTACGCGACGGTATCGAGCGGGATCTTGGAAAGGTCGATCGAATCGACCTCGATCAACCGTTGCTGCAATTGGCTGATGCGGGCCTGCACCATCGTCTGGCGCTCCTTGGCGGCCTTATATTCGGCGTTTTCCTTTAGATCGCCGAATTCCCGCGCATGCTGAATGTCCTTGGGCAATTTAAAGTGCAGTTCGTGTTCGAGCAGATCGAGCTCGTCCTGCAATTTTTTCTTGACTGCTTTCATAGTTTTCATTAACTTCTCGAATCAATGCTCGCCATGGATTTTTCCTTCGGCGCAGCAAACGAAATTCCGATATCGCGGCCTGTCCGGACGAGCTGCCCGTCCACAGGAACGGTCTTGATATTAGCGCACGCTTCAGAAAGAGGCACGGTTATGATCGTTCCAGCCTGAAGTGCGACCATCTTTCCGACTTCACCGCCGGCGAGTGCCCGCACGGCACAGGCACCGAAATTCGTGCCAAGCATTCGGTCGAACGCATTTGGGCTGCCACCCCGCTGCAAATGTCCGAGTACTACGCATCGCGATTCCTTCCCGGTGATCCGCTCGACCTCGCGGCGCACATATTCGCCGACGCCGCCCAAACGCATCCCGCCCATGTCCGCGTACATTTCGGACTTGCCGATCTCCTTCGCGCCCTCGGCAATTACGATATTCGTAAATCTCGAACCGCCTTTATCCCGGGCCAAAACCTTTTGAACGACGGATTCCATCGAAAATGGAATCTCCGGGATTAGAATCAGGTCAGCGCTCCCGGCCAACCCGGCGTGCAAAGCGATCCAGCCGGTATTTCGTCCCATTACTTCCAAAATCATTACGCGGTCATGCGAAGCAGCCGTCGTATGCAGCCGGTCAAGCGCCTCGGTGGCAATATCAATTGCCGTCATAAATCCGAATGTAAGCTCGGTTGCGGCGAGGTCGTTATCAATAGTTTTCGGCACGCCGATGACCGGAAAACCGCGATTATGAAACTGCTCCGCAATGGCAAGCGTTCCTTCGCCGCCGAGCACGACAAGGGCTTCAATACCGAGAATGTCGAGATTTGCCAGTGCTTCGCCGATCGGCATTTCAGTAAACACAGGTTTACCGTCGACCATCTTTACGAAGCTTCCCTTATTTCGCGTCCCGAGAATTGTGCCACCCCGAGGCAGAATACCGCTGACGCTTTTCGTCGTGAGGTTTGTAGTCTGGGTTTTGCCGAGAATTCCTTCAAAACTGTCTTCGATCCCGACACATTTCATGCCGAATTCGCCGACAGCGGTACGAACCACCGCCCGGATCACCGCATTCAATCCCGGTGCATCTCCGCCGCCCGTCAAAATCCCGATCTGCTTATACATAAAAAAAGAGTTCGAAAGTAAAAGTTCATCTTACTCTAAGAACTCCTGTAAGAGTAACGCCTTTAGGCGTGATTCTTACGTAACCTTCTAAAACTCAAAGGTCTAACTTCGAACGAAGATTACGCGCAAACGCATTACTCTTACTTCTTCGCTAAATTGACTTCCATCATTCTCCGCGCTTCCGGCATCGATTCGATTGCCTTCAAGATCTGCGTATCGGCTTCGAGCAGCACCTGTACGCCGGCTTCGTTCGAATGATTGGCCGTGGCCAGTTCCTGCCGCAGGCGAAGTTTCGCGAACTCAATCTGGCTATTTATATTTTCGACGGACAGCCCGCTTTCCTTAATCCCAACCGTGTACGCACGAAAGGCCTCAAATAATTTATCGCTAATTTGCAGCATGCTGGCATCGATCCGCAGCCGCTGATCCTGCTTGCCAGCCTTATAATTTTCAAAACCGGCGACCTTTCCTGCTGCAAGCTGACGAGTGAAATAGAATACGGCATCGCCAACACGAAAACGCAGCGGCGTATTTTCCTGGGCCGGAACCTTAATGTCCGGCTCGATCCCGCGGCCGCCTAACAGAACGCGGCCGTTGGCGGTTGTCACCGGGACACCGGGCGGTTTAGGCTTTTCAACACCATCGATTTCGCCTTGGCCGGCATAATAATCGTAGATCGAACCGCTTGAATAATCCTTTTGGAGCGAACGCCCGAATGGAGTGTAATACCGAGCAGTCGTCAAGGTTAGTCCCGTTCCGTAAGGAAGCGGAAAAACCCTTTGAACTAATCCCTTACCGAAGCTATCGGTTCCGACAATAACGCCGCGGCCGTAATCCTGGATCGCTCCGGCAACGATCTCCGAAGCCGACGCAGAGTTCCCGTTTATCATCACGACGATCGGGAAACTATCATACTGGCTGCCGGTCGCCCGAAGTTCCTGTGTCTTCGCGTATCTCGAGCGGCCTTTTACAGATACGACAGTTTGCCCGTTCGGCACAAAGCGGCTGACTACATCAATCGCCTGGGGCAGCAGCCCGCCCGGATTTCCGCGAACGTCGAGGATCAGGTTCTTCATTCCCTGTTTCTGCAGATTAGCGACGGCTTCATCCAGTTCAGCGGCGGTCGTTTCCTGAAATCCGCCGGAAAGCCCGACATACCCGACGCCGTTCGGCAGCATAAAATAATTCCGGATCGATGGCAGCGGAACGCCGCCTCGGACGATCTCAAAATCCATTGTAGCAGTGCTTCCGGCCCGCTCGATCTTAACCTTTACCGGAGTTCCCTTCTCTCCGCGAACGTTCTTCGAAACCTCAGCGCTCGTCCATTCCTTCGCGTCTTTGCCGTCGATAGTCACAAAGCGGTCACCATAGAGAAGACCGGCCTTGTCCGCCGGAGTTCCCGGAATTATCGATTGCACATAAACGCCGTCGCGGTGCTGAAGTATCGAAACGCCGATGCCGTAAAATTGCGATGCCTGCTCTTCATAAAGCTTCTTAAATTCAGCGCGAGTAAAGAATGAAGAATGCGGATCGAGCGTCCACAACATGCTTTGGATCGAAGCGTCGGAGATCTTTTCATGATCGACGGAGCCGATATAATTCTTGTCGATAACCTCAAGGGCCTCGCGGTAATCAGCCACGACCTTCGCATCGGTCAAACTCGTATCCGCATAGATCGACGCAGGCAACCGCCCGAACAATCCGCCGGCAATTGCCCCCAAAACAACTAGAATCCCGACACCGATTGAAAACTTATTATTCATTCCCCAAAACTCCGAAAACACTGAAACTATAGCATATTTTAGTTGTTAAAACCTGTCTCAAAGTTGTCGGTGAATTTGTTAAGACTTCAATCGGAAGCGGACGGAGCGGTTGGCTCTTATGCAGAAGCCTGACCGTTAAGAAGGGATTTTTTGAGCGGCTAACCCTAAGGAAAACCCTTCCTAATGGCTAAGCTTCTGCCCCAAGAATTAATTTGTGGCAATTATTCAGTTGGATTTACTTTTCCCCAATAAGAATCTAACATCTAGCTTTTGCCCGATGAAACCAACCGTATCCATAGTCGTGCCCGCTTTTGACGAACAGGATCGCCTCGGCGATTCCATTCGAATTATCGCTTCATACCTGGAAATAACGGCTCCAACCGCCGAGTTGATCATTGTCGATGACGGCTCCAAAGACGGCACCGCAAAGGTCGCGGAAGCGGTCTGCGCCGAATTCCCAGGTGTTGAATCACAAGTCATAAGGTACGAAGAAAACCGCGGCAAAGGCTTCGCCGTCAAAACCGGTTTGCTCGCTGCCCGGGCAGACATTGCCCTTTTCAGCGACGCCGATCTTTCGACGCCTATCGAAGAAATGAGCAAGCTGCTCGACCCAATTGTAAGTGGCGAATTCGACGTAACATTCGGCTCGCGGGCACTCGATAGAACACTGATCGGCACGCACCAGCCGTGGCGCCGCGAACAGGGCGGCCGCGTAATGAACCTGATAATCAAAACAATGTCCGGCCTGCCGTTCCTCGATACGCAATGCGGTTTTAAAGCCTTCCGAATGGACAAATTCCGCCCGCTGCTCGATTTAATGACGATCGACCGCTTCGGCTTCGACGTCGAATTTCTCTATGTCGCAAAGCACAACGAACTGAAATTAAAGGAAATCCCCGTCCGCTGGAATAACGTCGAAGGCTCAAAGGTCAGCGTCGTCCGTGACACCCGGCGAATGATAACCGAACTAATGCAAATCCGCCGCAACGCGAGGCGCGGAGTTTATGGCCGGGAAAAACGCTGATTGATTTGGAGAAATACTGATTATGTCTGCAAAACTTAACGTAAACATCGACCACGTCGCCACCATCCGCGAGGCACGCAAGACCATCGAGCCGAGCATTATCACGGCCGCAGTCATCTGCGAACAGGCCGGTGCGGACGGTATTACCGTCCATCTCCGCCAGGACCGCCGCCACATACAGGACCGCGACATCGAACTCCTTCGCGAGGTCGTCACGACATATCTTAACGTCGAAATGGCCGCGACCGACGAGATGGTCAGCATCGCTCTGCGGACAAAGCCCGATGCCGTTTCGCTTGTGCCTGAGAATCCGACCGAGATCACGACCGAAGGCGGCCTCAATCTCGTCGGCAACTATGAAAATGTCAAAAATGTGGTCGAAAAACTAAAATCCGCTGGAATATTTGCAAGCATTTTTATCGACCCCGACAAAGAACAGATCGAGGCCGCAAGCGGCGTCGGTGCCCAGCAAGTCGAGCTTTGTACCGCGGAATACGCCGAACTTACTTTAAGCGCCCGGGCGTCGCACGGCGATGGAGCCCAACGCGCGGAAGATGAAATTTCCCGCATCGAAAAAGCCGTGATCAAGGCTAAGCATCTCGGACTAATAGTCGCTGCTGGCCACGGCCTTACTTATCGAAACGTCGGCCGGCTGGCTCAAATTCCTGGCATTACCGAATTCAACATCGGACATAATATTATCTCGCGTGCCGTTTTTGTCGGGCTTAATCAGGCTGTGAAAGAGATGAGCGCTACGATTAAAGGATAAGATCAAATCAGCATTTTAACTAATGTTTTCGTAAATTATCGCTTTCTGATTCATCATATTTTTCGTAATTAATGATAAATTCTTAAATCCGTTATCCACGAAGTACACGAAGTGAGCAAAGAGAGACCAAGAAACTTTTTTTACATCCGCAAATATCTGCCTTTAAATAACTCAAAAAAAAAGCCGGAGCAAATGTCCGGCTTTTCTAAATTTATTCATTTCCGTCTTCCTTAGGCTCATCTACTCCTTCGGCTTTTCCAGGAGTATGGCCGGGATCACCCGTATCGTATTTGTACGCACCGTCAGCCGTGCACTGCTCCGACTCGGTAATCCCGCTGTTACCATCTAAAACACCGTCTTCGGTTGCCGAAGAATTCGTTGCCGGATTCATCTCTTTGTTGTTTTGCCAATCGCCTGTATCGTTTGCTGTTTTGCTTCCAAATGTACTCATAATTACCTCCGTTTGGTCGGTTTGCAAACTTCGTGCCTTTCAGGAAACGCAGTAAATTTGGGATAACCGAATTAATCGCGAAAATTGGGAGTATTGAATTGATTCACCAAGTGTTCTGAGTTCAAGCTTCAGCTTGTCTTATTCCTGGAGCCGAAGACAAGCTGAAGCTTGAACTCAGAACATAAGATCTACAACACCGCCTTCAAAGCTTGTCCTGTGTACGATTTCTTGACTCTAACAACTTCTTCCGGCGTGCCGACCGCGACCACCTTCCCGCCGCCGGAGCCGCCTTCGGGGCCGAGGTCGATTATGTAATCGGCTGATTTCATTACGTCCAGATTGTGTTCGATGACTATCACTGTATTGCCGGTATCGACCAGACGTTGCAGCACTTCCAGAAGTTTATGCACGTCGGCGAAATGCAGCCCGGTGGTCGGTTCGTCGAGAATGTAGATCGTTTTTCCGGTCGCACGTTTTGAGAGTTCTTTTGCGAGTTTTATGCGCTGCGCTTCGCCGCCGGAAAGCGTAGTTGACGATTGGCCAATCTTAATGTACCCGAGGCCGACATCAAGCAGAGTTTGCAACTTTTGCTTGATTGACGGAATATTTTCGAGTATCGGTAATGCGTCTTCGATCGTTGTATCGAGCAATTCGGCTATCGACAGTCCTTTAAATCTCACCGCCAGCGTTTCGCGATTGTAACGCCGACCGCGGCAGACATCGCACATCACGTAAACGTCCGGCAGGAAGTTCATTTCGATGCGTTTCAGCCCGCCGCCTTCGCAGGCTTCGCAGCGACCGCCCTTGACGTTGAATGAAAAACGGCCGGCCTTGTAGCCGCGCGTTCGCGATTCGGGCAGCATCGCGTAAAGCTCGCGTAAAGGCGTAAATAATCCGGTATAAGTTGCCGGATTCGAACGCGGCGTGCGTCCGATCGGTGTCTGGTCAATCTCGATTATTTTATCGACTAAGTCCAAGCCTTCGATCTTGTCGTGTTCGAGCGGCTGCAGGGGCGATTTATAAACATGCCGATACAGCGCCGGATAAAGAATGTCCTCGACCAACGTGGATTTGCCCGAACCCGAAACGCCCGTTACGACCGTCAACAACCCAAGCGGAAACTCGACATCGATGTTCTTCAGATTATGCGCCCGAGCGCCCTTCACCTTTATCCGGCTTCCATTCGGCAAACGTCTGTATTCGGGCACGTCGATCTTCAAACCGCCGGACATATATTGCCCGGTCAGCGAATTCTTATTCTTGGCAATCGCTTTCGGCGTTCCCGAAGCGATAACTTCCCCGCCGTGCGTCCCGGCAAGCGGACCGAGATCGAGAACATAATCCGCATGCTCGATAGTTTCCTCGTCATGCTCGACGACCAAAACCGTATTTCCCAAATCGCGAAGCTGCTGCAAAGTCTTGAGCAATTTCTGATTATCACGCGGGTGGAGCCCGATGCTCGGCTCGTCCAGTACATAAAGCACGCCGCGAAGCTGCGACCCAATCTGTGTCGCCAGCCGTATCCGCTGCCCTTCGCCGCCCGACAGCGAAGCCGACGAACGGTCGAGCGTCAGATATCCAAGCCCGACCGCATCCAGAAAACCAAGCCGGTCATTGATCTCCTTTAAAACCAAACCAGCGATCTTTTCTTCGCGTGGAGTCAGTTTGATTTCGGCGAATTTTTTGAATGTCTCGTCAATCGGCAAGCTCGTGTAATCGGCAATCCCATACCCGTTGATCTTGACCGCAAGACTCTCCGGCTGCAGCCTTTTGCCTTGGCAATCCGGACACGGAACCGGTGCAATCAATTCTTCCAAAGCCTCCCGCGTTTTCTCCGATGGCGGATTCTCCATCCGGTCACGCATCGCCCGCAAAGCTCCGGGCCAAACACGGTCGATCTTGTAAACGCCGTGGGTGAAAGTCAGCCGTTTTTTCGTTCCATTGAAAAATGAGTCGCGAATTTCTTGGGGCAGGTCGCGGAATTTGGTTTTCAGCAAAGTTGAAGACACACTTGCTACCGCTCGTGTTTCCGCCTTTTTTGCGTCAACATCTTTCGGAGGCTCGATCTTATCCGCCCCGCTGAATTTATCGATTATCGCCATCAACGCCGTTTGGAGAAATTTCGCACCCGCATTATCCGCATCACCGAGAAACTTCATTTTTCCAGCTGGAAGGCTCGTATCGGGAACTATCTTTTTAGCATCGATCTCCATCACTGTCCCGATTCCCTGACAGCGTTTGCAAGCACCGAAGGCCGAATTGAACGAAAACGAACGCGGCTCGAGCGTTGCGATATTTATCCCGCAATCGACGCACGCCATCTTTTCGGAATAAAGCTTCTCATCGCCGTCAATGATCGAGATCAGAACGACACCGCCGGTGAGCTTCAACGCCGTTTTAACCGATTCGGTCAGCCTTTCGTTAACGCCTTCCTTTATCAAAAGACGGTCGATGACCACTTCAATAGTGTGATTTTTGCGTTTGTCGAGCTTGATGTCCTCGTCGAGCTGCCGCATTTCGCCGTCCACGCGGGCACGCAGGAAACCGTCTTTGTAAAGCTTTTCGAGTTCCTTCTTGAATTCGCCTTTCCGCCCGCGGACAATCGGCGCAAGTATCATCACCCGCTCGCCTTCCGGCAAACTGCGGATTCCGAAAACGATCTGTTCGACCGATTGCCGCGTGATCGCCGCTCCGCATTGATGACAGCTCGGCTGCCCTATCGACGAGAAAAGAAGGCGCAGGTAATCGTAAATTTCCGTAACCGTTCCGACCGTAGAGCGAGGGCTTCGCGAAACAGTCTTTTGTTCAATCGAAATCGCCGGAGATAAACCTTCGATAGAATCGACATCCGGTTTTTCCAGTTGATCGAGAAACTGCCGTGCATACGCCGACAGCGATTCGACATAACGCCGCTGCCCCTCGGCATAGATCGTATCAAACGCCAGACTCGATTTTCCCGAACCGGACAATCCGGTTATCACCGTAAATTTATCGCGCGGAATATCGACATCGATATTTTTTAGATTGTGCTGCCGCGCGCCGCGAACCGATATTTGTTTAATGCTCATCGTGTACTACAGATAAGAATCCTGTCTATCGCTGAAACAGTTATTTTAACAAAAAAAGGTCAGAACCGCGAGCGGTAGCGACCAGGGCACTTAATTG